>NZ_JABUYX010000029.1:0-32520 GCF_014898005.1 Halomonas citrativorans | reverse complement strand
CTCCCTGTTCCTGCTGTCGCGACCACAATACATAATCGCGAAACGTCAGCTCCAGCGGCGCCAGTTCAGTCTCAGGAACGTGGTAAAGCTGATCGAGCTCAGTCAACAATATATCCAGACTGCGGCCATCTATGCACCAGCTATCCAGGCTGAACGCAACATGCCCTCCCCCCTGATCCAGCACCATACGAATTTCAAATTGCGGCCATGTTGCAATGTCGGCGCGCCGGTGAGACAGCTCGTGACGCATGGACTCCAGCTCGGATTCCCGCCGATGTGTCGGCATATCTGAGACATTGACGCAGGCAATGTCGTAGGCAGGCACCGACTCGAGAACTTGCTGCATCCCGTCAGGCAAGGCAATCACACGAAGCATGTCATGGCGTTGGAGCAACGTGTCCCAGGCTTGGCGGAATCGAACGGGATCCAACTGCTCGACACGGTACTCCAAGTAGATATGCATGGCTGCATCAGCAAGCGCTTCCTGTCGCCCTATCCAGTATGCCTGCTGCATATCCGTCATCGGGAAGGGCTCGTAGCGAGCGGAAGACACGGGCGTCATAAGCGCATCAGGTGCAACTTGCCGGCTTTCGTGGCTTTTCTTTTGGGATTTCTGTATCCGTGACAGAAGATCTTTGTTACCTGCAATGCCTCGCTTACTCATCAGTCGTCTCGCCCATCAGCCGTTCACATACAATTTCATTTAATTTGCGAGGAGTTCTGGACCCCATGAATTCAGACATGCTGATTGAAACACCCAGATCGCGTTTAACTGCTTCCTGGATCTGGATCGCGGTCAGTGATGTGCCGCCGTAAGAAAAAAAATCATCATCCGGAACTGCGCTGGGCAACCCAAGATACGTTTCCCAATACGAAACGAACAATGCCAGCAGTTGAGCCGAATCATCTTCGTTCAACTCTAGCACCTCTTCTTGCTCGTCAAGACCATTCGGTGCTGCCTGCGACAGTCCTGTTGCCGCAGTGACGGCCCCTCCAGCGCGTTCGGGCGTTGGTCCAATTGCTCCAGGCGCCCTGTTCTCGCCCTGCGTCTGTTTGGCATTGCTGGGACGATTGATCCATAAAGAATGTTTGCGAAACGGATAGCCCGGCAATACCACCTTGCTGACAGACTCGGGAAACAACGCTGTAGCCTCGGGCACCAATCCATTACCATATGCACTTGCGAGCGCCTCCAGGAAGTCCAAGTGTTCGGAGCGAGCCTGGCTGCACGATGGAATCGCCAGCAACTGCGACTTACGAACCAACCCACTCACCAGCGAGTGCGGGGAAATTTCAATTGCCATTGTCAGATGGTGAGCTGCTGTCGCCGCGGCAAGAGCCTCTGAGAACAAGGTTGGCGAAAGCAAATGCCTGGCCCAGTATGCAATATCGGTCGCATCCTCCAGACGCTGGCCGCTTAATGTGCTATATACAGGTATGGTCAATTTCTCGCCACGTAAACGGGGCGCACGCTGTACAAGGTAATCAGCTGCCTTCCGAACCATGGGTGAATGAAAGGCATGTGTCACATTCAACGGATACGTGCCTACACCCGCCTCCTGGCAACGCTGCATGAACGCGTCCAGCGCAGCCTGTGCACCCGCCACAACCTGCACATCCGTCGCATTGTGGGCAGCAACTACTAGCCCTTGCTCCAGCGAAGGCATACTGTCGAGTTCGCTGAACACAACAAGCATACTTCCCTGTTCACCGTCTATTGACTCGAATGCTAGACCCCGCAAGCGAACCAGTTGCAGTGCGCTATCCAGCGTCAAACCACCAGCCACACACACGGCCGCGATCTCACCAATACTGTGACCGAGCACACACTCTGGCATCAGCCCCACGGCACGCCAAAGTTGTGCCAATGCATATTGATAAATAAACAAGGCTGGCTGCAAAACGGCCGGACGATGCAAAGACCAATCGTTGTCATGCAACGGCCATATCAAACAGGCCTGTTCATCACCAAGCAACATCCGGCATTCGTCGACAGCGTCACGAAACGGTGCATAACGCCGATACAATTGCCGACCCATCTCCGGAGACAGCATCTCGCCCTGCCCACCAAAAACCCAGCCTACTCGGGTTTCATCCGCTGATCTGCTTACTGTCAGTGCATTCAAATCTGGCGTCTCACCAGCTCTGAGGACCAAGGCCGTTCGATATCGCAAATGCTCCCGGGTGATTAGAGAAGTCAACGATATGTTTGCATCGCCATGCGCCTGCCGATAAGGCAACCAACTCTCTATCAATGGTTTTATCTGTTCCGGTGAAGCAGCCGACGCGAACAAAATCTCTGGGTCTATGCCCTGCTTTTGCTGCGGCATTGATGCAGCGGCTGAAAGATGTTCCTCGACCACTAAATGTACATTCGTACCGCCGAACCCGAATGAACTGATACCTGCACGATGAGGGGAGTTCCCTTCCCGAGGCCAGGGCAGTTGTGCTGTATTGATTTCGAATGCGCGATTGTCCAGCTCTATGTATGGATTGAGCGAACGGAAATTGGCCATGGGAGGAATGGTATGATGGCGAATTGCCAATATAACCTTGACCAAACCAGCCAGCCCTGCGCACGCATTCAAATGACCGATATTTGCTTTAACTGATCCAAGCCGGCAAGGATGTTTTCGATCACGCACCTCTCCCCAGGCCAGTTTAAGGGCAGATAATTCGACGGGATCACCCAACCGGGTGCCCGTGCCATGCAATTCCAGATAGTCGATATCGTCAGGCTTGAGCTCCGCCTGAGCCAGCGCCATACGAATTGCCCTAGCTTGCCCTTCGACTCCGGGCGCCATGAAATCCTGTTTGCTCAGACCATCGTTGTTGATACCCACTCCAGCAATCACAGCATGAATCTGATCGCCGGCTTCAATAGCATCTTCATAACGCTTCAAAACCAGCGAAACGACACCGCTGCCATCAAGGGTTCCACTGGCGTCTGCATCCAGCGGCCTGCAGTATCCGTCAGAGGACAGAATATTATTTTCCTGATATAGATATCCGCGCCCCTGGTTCAGGATCAGGCCACTTACGCTGACCAGCGCCATATCACAATAATGCGTCAGCAGGTTCTGGCATGCGACGGCAACGGCAGACAAGCCCGTAGAACATGCTGTTTGTATATTAAGCGCAGGCCCGGTAAAGCCGATTTTGTATGCCAGCCAATTACCTACGAAGTCGCATCCGTTGGCAGTTTCTACCTCCAACTGTTGTGACAGCGTGGTGGACTGCGTATCTTGCATAATATGTGGGATCACGTTCTCATGATAATAGTGAGGCGGATTTTTCCCTGCAAACACACCCACCGAGCACCGATCGGCAATCTGCCGCGGCGCATAACCGGCATGTTCAAATGCACGCCAGGATGACTCCAGCATCAATCGGTTCTGGGGGTCCATATACCGGGCCTGCCTTTCATTGAAGCCGAAAAATTTATAATCGAAGGCGTCAATATCTGCGAACGGCATGCCTTTGGCAACGTAGTTCTTATCATCTATCAGTTGCGGGTTTTCTCCAGCCTCAAGCAAGGCGTCCCGTGAATAATCCACTGTTGCCGATTTTCCGGAAATGATCAGCTCCCACAGTTGGTCCAGATTCTCACATCCAGGAAACCGCCCATCTATTCCTACAATGGCAAGAGCGTCCTCGCGGTTCAAATGTTCCATCTTATCCCCTGGTTCATTGCAACTATTTGACTGAGATTCGGGCCCCGATCTTGCTCCTCATCTTGCGAGCGATTCTTGCTGAGAGCGCTTATCACCTAAATGTTAATACTAACAATAGATCAAATACGACTCATTCTCAAATATGTTTATAAAAATAATACTCCCTCTGTCAGCCTAGACATTATGAATTAACCTACCCTCATCAACGTCGTGGGTTGCGTTGATTATGAGGCAACACCATAGAGCCACTAACTATTGAGAGAGGCAGGTCATGAAACAGTCTAGTCTAACTCAGCCTTCCATTGTTCAGTCCGCCACTGCTGACCGGCTCAACACCGCCAGCAACATCCATGCCGCCTACACTGGTCTAGATGTATACCAGGAGAGTATATCTGTAGCCATCGCCGAACCAGGCCGTCAGGATCCAGAGTTCCGCGGTGAGATTTCCAACAAGCCCAAGTCCATAGATAAGTTGCTCTGTCAGTTGAGCCAACGCTTCGAGGAGCAGCCATTACTGTTCAGTTACGAGGCCGACCCTTGTGGCTATGGTATCTATCGCCAAATACGAGACAGTGGCCATGACGCTGAGGTCGTCCCCCATCTTTGATCCCCCAGCGAGCAGGAGATCGCGTCAAGACAGACCGGCGCGATGCGAAAATGTTGGCACGCCTGTCTCGCTCTGGCGAACTTACCCCAGTATGGGTCCCCCCATGAGCAAGAGGTGATTCGAGACCTAACGCGGGCTCGTGAAGACATAAAGGCCATCGAACTCAAGGCTCGACAACGCTTAGGCGCTTTTTTGCTACGGCATGGCAAGATCTACGGCGGCAAGGGCAAATGGGGCCTGCTCATTTTCGTTGGTTAGAGACGATCCGTTTTAATACGCACATTCAGCAAATCGTGTTTGCCGAGTACATCGATACCGTGAAGGACGCTCAGCGCCGTGTAGCCAGTCTTGAGAAGCAAATGGAGGAAGCTAACAAACTGGTCTCTGGCTCTTGTGGTGAAGGCGCTGATGGCGATGCGCGGCGTAAGCCTGATCACGGCAATGACAGTCCTCGCCGAACTCGGTGATATCAGTCGTTTCGACTCGCCTCGTCAGTTGATGGCCTATTTTGGTCTCATGCCCAGCGAGCAGGCAGTCGACCATCACCAAGACCGGCAACGGGCATGTAAGACGCGTGCTGGTAGAGGCTGCTTAGAGCTATCGCTTCCCAGCACGTAAGACGCGAACGATTCAGCGGCGGGCGGAGATAACCTCGCCAGCGGTTCAAGCCATCGCTTGGGAGGCCCAGAAACGCCTGTGCGGTCGTTACCGCCGACTACAGGCAAGGTGAAGCAACAGGTCGTCACGGCAGTAGCATGAGAGCTGGTTGGCTTCTTGTGGGCGATTGTTTGCGAAGCGATGAGCAAGCCACATGGAAGCCGGGCAACTGTATGACAAGTGTGCTCCAGTGCCTATGTATCAGGGAGCGTCGGGCCGGTGGGAGAACTCAGAGCAACTATGAGACCCCTACCTTCCGGAGTGGGGTGACCCTCACGCCTAGACCAGGGTGGCTCCGCGACGAAGTGATGACAGGTCGGTACCCAACCCACGAATACCAGAAAGATCCACCGTCGCTGATAGCCCTTTGCTTCCTGACCCATAGGCATTGATGACAACTGAATGAATTAGAGAGAACCGAACACTTGATAGGTCAATCCATACCAGTTGTCCGGTTGGCGATATCGCCTAAATCTAATCCAGAAGGAGCGGCATGGAGTCCTTGTGCCACGTTATTCTGCAGAGCGTAAATCAGCCGTCCTGAAGAAGTTGTTACCACCCCATAATCACAGGGCGGCATCGGTAGCGACAGAGGAAGGCATCTCTGACGCGACGCTGTATAAACAGTGTCGAGTAAAAGGAGTGCCTGTGCCGGGTTACACCCAAGGCGACAGCGAATGGTCGCCCGACGCCAAGCTAGCCGTGGTCATCGAAACCGCCACCCTGTCAGAAACAGAGTTTGGTGCTTACTGCCGCGAAAAAGGCCTTTATCCCGAGCAAATCTAGCAGTGGAAAGCGGCTTGTCTCGAAGGCGCTGGCCAACAAGAAGACCCGAACGGCGGCGAGGTGCCAAACGAAAATGCCTTGAGTACCGCAAAGCAGTTTATGAAAGCGCTAAGTGCCGGCATCCAGAGCGCTGGTCGGGCAACACCCGAAACTGGGAGGCACCTGGTTCAGTATCGCTCAACCCTAGCAAGCTGCAGGAAGTTGAGCGTAATAAACAGACTGCTTAGAGGCAGCCATTTGGACAACTGGGTTGAAAATCACCGATACGATGTTCACAAGTATAGTAGACTGAGTGTCCCAGCAATTTCCACGCCGACTCAGGCTCTGTTTTATCTGGCATTTCCAGAGCGCCTGACGGAACCTGCGGCTCGTATAATGGCTGCCCTGGTCGCTTGGAACATAATGCCTTTGGGTCGCCCTCGACTTTCATAGGCCATTTTTAATGCACTGCTAGTGAGCTCGCTATCCGGCGACAACGACATCGCCCAGCCAATCGGTTTTCTAGTAAATAAGTCAATGACAACGGCTAGATAAGCCCAGCGATTGCCGACCCAGAGATACATGACATCGCCACACCAAACGCGATTGGGCGCCACAACGTTAAACTGACGCTCTAAGTGGTTCGGTACGTCAACATGTTCATCACCTGTTTGCTTGTAGGTGTGCCCAGGCACTTGGCAGCTAACCAGGCCAAGCTTTTCCATCAAGCGGCCAGCGCGATAGCGACTTAACGGCACATCCTGCCTTGTCGCCATCTCTGCAATGCTGCGAGCACCTGCAGAGCCTTCACTCTCGCGAAAGAGCTCTCTGACCTTGGCTATTTCCTTGGCCTTCGTGGCACACGCAGGCCTTTTTGAACGTTGTACCCAGTATTTAAAGCTACTGCGATGCACGCCAGACACGTCACACAGTTTTTTTCACTGGGTAGCTCGTCTTGAGTTTCTCGATCAGCGAGAAGTGTTCAAGGAGTCCGACATCAAGAGAGCGGTGCCTCATTAACTATTTCCAGCGTCCAGGCTGGCTATCTCTGTTTCCAAACGATAGATGCCCACCGTGAATGTATGGCCTTCCACTTCCAATCTTTCGTTGAGCGGGCTATCGACCAGGTTCGGCTCATCTTGCATCACGGCTACTCCTTAGACCTTCGTTTTCTGGATGGCGGCTCGAACGTAACGACGCTCGCCGATAATGTTCGAGCGCTTGTGTGACGCCTTCATCTCTCGGACTAGAGACGCTGACGCAAACATACGCGCTTCCACATCAATGACGCGCTTGCCTCGCTTCTTCTCGACAAACTCAACGTGTGAAAGCAGCCCTTCTGCCTCGATCCTTTGTATATGCTCACGGAACTTACGGCGCGCATGATACGGGCTCTTGTAATTCAGAAGCCCTGTCGTCTCCTGTAAAGACGACAATTTGAGCGAGTAAGGTGTCTGCTCAGAAATATTACGGCCATTGAGCAACAACAACTTGATGATGGCATGACCGACGTGCGTTTTAACTTGAGCAACACGAAACACGTTGTACTGCTGATACAGGCCCGCATGAATGCCCAGGCTGATAATTGGGTGAAACCTTGCCGTCCAGAAACCGTTTCGATCATGGGCATCAAACCCATTCTGCTCAAATGACACAAGCTCAGGAAGAATCGCCCCTCGCGCATTGATCCCCCCTTTTGAGGTCGACCGAACAGACAGATTGCACTTGTTCAATACTTCCAAAGAGCGCATCAGGGCTGGGTAGCTACGCCCCCTCCCCCAATGCTTGAGCTGTTGGATTAGTTGGTTAATCGTGAAATACACCCCATAACTCGGCAATGCGGCATGGCCTTTCGCCGGTTTATGGGATATGTCCGCCGGTTGAAGGATATCGCCGTTATCCATTGCTAGCTTGACCAGCGCCAGCTCCACAAGCTCATCGGTATTATCGGGGTAGCAAAAGATGGTCTGCTGAACGCCGTTGGCTTCTGTCCGGATTTGTGCCGGTGTCATCTCAAGGGTGTAATGCTCGCCGCTGTCTTCAAACGAATAGTTGACGATCCCCATTTCCTTCGCGTCAGGGCTGTTATTGATCCCCTGGATATCGCTGCAGTTGTAACGGGGTATTCGCTCCCAAAACTGCATCAGGTTGGACACATTGGCGCGTTCTTCCGGCGTGTTTGTCAGCGTCGACTGGAAATCACGAAGGGACTGCCCTTCAGGCGTCAGTGCTGCGTCAGGCAGAACATCCGGCTCGGCCAGTTTGAGTGTCGGTACATTGGCAACGTCTTCAGCCTGCCCACTTTCCGGCATGATCGAATCAAGATCGAGCGACAGGTTCGTCGGCGGTGCGTCCGATTGATCGGCTTTACTTGTTTTTGATTTGCGCAGGTCGCTAGTGACCTTCTCCCAGTCCGTGCGAGGATGCTGTGCCATGTCCATTCTCTGATTCGGTGAGTACGGCTTTATGGAACTGAGTGTAGCGAAGCGAAGCTGCTCCTTCTATGTACGCTCTGTACACATTCAGCACTTTTTTGTCGCACCCTGCTTCTAAGTACGCTCTGTACAAGTTTTTAACGTGAGAACACCTGTATATTCTATGTACGCTCTGTACACATTCTACAGCGTGAAGCGTCTCGCGGGGACATAGCTTCTTTCTGATTGGAGTCTCCAGAGCAAACCATCGGGTTCTATGTACGATCTGTACATGTTTCTATGTACGACCTGTAAATCTTCTGAGTTATCCACAGATTTTGGGGGTAACTCAGTGAAAAAAGCTGCCGTCCTATGTACGTTCTGGACGGGTTTGAGGTATTTCAGGGCTTTGTATGTACGCTCTGTACACGTTTCTATGTACGCAGTGAACAGGTTTCTATGTACGTTCTGTACAGGTTACTCAGGGCAGTAAGACCAGACACCGCTTTCTATGTACGGAGTGGACAGGTTTCTATGTACAACTCGAACAGGTTTCTATGTATGGAGTGAACAGGTTTCTATGTACAGAGTGGACAGCTTTGATCACTAACCAACTGTCAGAAATAGATATTTTTGAGCCTCCTTCTTTCCTTTTATCCTTTTTCCCTTTCCATATATCTTTTAGTGATTGCAGCCCAACCCTGAAGAAGCAATGTCCTCTACGCGGCTATCACTCAAACCACTAACAGCAGCAAGCGCGTCAAGCGATGCCCAAGGCCAACCTTCGACAATCGCTGCTGCCCTGCTCTCGCCGACATGGGGCAAATCGTTTAATTCATCCGCTGGCGCTGAATTGATATCAATACAGGCATTTGTTTCGGAAGATGCCACCACTGTAGCGTTATCAAGTAAGCGCAAAGACGCGCCTTTCAAAGCAATCCATACAGGCACATGATCAGAAATCACATCGCGGGCAAATCCGTGATTGATCCCCCAGCGCTCAGGAAATCGCAGAATGCCTTGGCCGATTACTGACAAAGACGTGCCTTCCTACAAGAATATGTAATCGTAATGATTGGGATACCGGCCCTCTGTCGTGCTAATCGTTGTACCTCTGTACCTCTGTACCTCTGTACCTCTGTACCTCTGTACCTCTGTACCTCTGCCATCCTCGTATGCCGCTTCAACACCCAAAAGTTCAAGCGTGTCAAAAACAAAGTGCTCGCTGTCGAGATTGAAGTCTCCTGTCAGTATGCGAGGCACACCAGGATAGGCTTCTTCACCTAACCACTGCCAGTAATCAGCCAACCCCTTAATCTCAGGCAATCGGTCACGCACACTATCCACGTACAGAATATGCACGTTGGCAATGGCGAATGTTTCGCTAGTATCTCGGTCGGTAAACAGCGCTTAATACAGCTCTCGTGCAAAAACATCCGCACCGTCGAAAAAAACAGCATCCCCACCCGATACAGACACCTCTGATTCTCGCCAAAAGAACGTATACGCTTCTTTATAGCTACTCCGCCCGATCAGATGACTCATCACATGTACCCAAGATTCACCTGATGCCTGCTTCAACGATAGATGCAAATTTTCAGCGCCTTCTTCGCTCATGACCTCTTGCACAGCAAGTAAATTAAAACTGCTGCCTACCTCACCCAAAATCGCGAAGTCCCTGTCGTTATTTCAGCCCAAGTGCTTAATGTTCCAGATTGCGATGGCAACGTCAGTCTGGACAGGCAATGATGAAATAATCAAAGCACCAAGAGCGGACAAACTCAAAACCTTGTTTGATACTATCATCAAAGCCTCATTTACTCTCCGGTAGCCTATCAATGCCCAGTGCCCAACAGTAAGGCTCGAAGCTGTTTTCCACGCTGTTACAAAGCAAGTCAACGAAAAGATCGTAGTTGCCGGCGCAATGCGCAGTGTCCAACGCTTCGTAGTAAGCCAACCGCTGCTCTACCTCGATCAGGGCGGCAGGGAACCCGGCTTTCATCAGCTCGAAATTCATCAAAAGCCGCGATGTCCGCCCATTCCCATCAATAAAAGGGTGAACCTTGACGAACTCACCATGCACACGGAACGGCTCGTTCAATGGGGTGCAAAGCGCCAGCCTCTTGATGATACCAATGAAGAAAATCGCTCATCGCCTGGGGAACCTTGTAGGCTTCAGGCGGCCGGTGCTCAGCACCTGTTACCATGACATTAACCTGGCGATACACGCCGGCGTTCTGATCGTCGACGTTTTTGAGTACCAGCTGGTGCAGCGACTTGATCAACCATTCGGATAGAGGCTCACGCTGCTTAACCCAGTCTTCAACCATCCAAATCGCTTCTCGGTGGTTAATGACCTCAAAATGCTCACGCAAGGTTTTTCCACCTACTGTGATGCCTTCAAGGGCAACCTTGGTTTCCTTGAGCGTGAGCGTATTCCCTTCGATGGCGTTGCTATGGTAAGTCCATTGCAAAACCAGCGATTCATGTAGGTTGTGGACAACAGCATGAGGCAGTGGTTGATGCTGATCTAGCTGCTCTTTAAGCCGATCAAGACGTAAGAACCTGTCAGACATCCGCCCTCTCCTGGACAGTCAACCTCAAAATACTCGATGGGCTTTTCTTTAAATGAGGTTTTGATGCAATGAGTAAAAGCACTTTCACGCCTGATCGCCGTCGATCAACTTATCAATTTGTTCACGCAGAATATCCTTGATGGTCATACCATTCTGAGCCGCGTATATCTTCAACCGCTGGTGTTCTTCATACGTCAAATCAATGTTGACCCGCTTTTTGGCCGGTCTGTCTGCCAGGCTCGCTAACGTCGCTTCTTTTCGCTTGTCTGCTTTCGCGCTTGGGCGTCCAGCACTAAGTACACTTTTGGTCATCTCAAAAACCTCAAAAAATCATAACTTCAAATCATTATTTCCGCATTAACGTAAAAGCTCAATAGATTAAAAATAGAAAACCTCAAATGAGCTTTTCCTTCAGCTCGTTCATCAATGCGTTGATTTCAGTAGATGCAGGGCCGTCAGGGTCTTGGTCAAAGACCGTTGTACCTGTTGCGGCAGTCGTGGGATAGATAACCCGCTGAGTAACCCGACTCTCAAGTACCGGCAACTCATATTCGTTAAGTGCATTGGTGACTTCCGAGCCTATCCGCGTCCCCTTGATCGCCCTGGAGACAACAAACGCCGCTTGCATCTTGCCGTCAGTGATCTCAATACGCTGCTTCACCAACTCGACAAGATCAGCCGTCGCCCAAATATCGTACGGGCTTGGTTGTGCCGGAATCAGCACAAAATCCGCTGCCTTAATGGCGGACGCTGCCAGATCGGCTGCCTGTGGTGCACCATCAATCACCACAAATTCTTTGCGGGCCAGGTTTTTCAGATCACGCCCTATCGTTGGACGGTCAATGCCGACCACCGGCACCGGCTGATCCTCACGAACCGCTGCCCAATCACGAGCACTGCCTTGGGGGTCTGAATCGACCAACAGTACATCATGTCCTGCCAGCATCAGCGCCGTGGCCAGGTGTGTTGCAATCGTCGTCTTACCCGAACCGCCTTTCTGATTTAGAACCGCAATAACGTGCATTGTATCTCCACCATCGTATAAGAACCTTATCTGAGCTTATGAAGAAATGGGTATTTTATCAAATGGTTATAAACTCAAATAAAAAAATGAGGTTATGAGTCATTACGTTTTAAGGAAGGGGGCTTTGGAGGTATGGGGAGTTAGTGTATATACACTAGCTCAACACGCATGGGAGGTGACCGATCAGCTTGCTATCGCTAGTATATATGCCAATGCTATAGGGAGTAGCAAGAATAACATGCTGACAGGGAGGTTTATGAACCAGGTGATTTATGCCGCAGCAGTATATCGGGCAGGCTATCCGAACATTACAAGAGGCATTGTGCTGGTGTGCGACAACCAAGTCGTCGGCTGGAGGGAGACACTTCGTAACCCTCTTGATGTCAAGCTAGGCTCCCTTGCCGTTGATGAGTGTGGCCGAGTGTGGGAAGCCGTCGATTATGATGGATACCAGGGGCTTTGACATGGGACATGCGAGCATGAAGCCAGCGCTTAAATGAGATAATGCGCAATTCCATCCGGTGATTTCCGTGAAGCCAATGAAGTTGAGCACACATAATCAGCCTTGAAAAATACGCGCTGGTGGGCTTTTATGCAGATAGCTCAAAATCAGCACCCTAATCACGATCTTTCGGCCCTTGGCAATGCGTGAACCAGTATTCCGTGGTTATTTTTATTACACGGCGCCACCCATCATTGTTTTCTGGTTTGGCGAAAAAAACCACCACAGCCCAAGTGATAAGCCTCCTTCACCGTTAGTTCTGTGCTTTCTTTGGCCATAATCAGCACCGTTCTTCAGCGCTTCTAATAGCATCATCCCTGAATCACCCACCGTGTCCAAGTCGATGATAATAAGGTTTGTCAGTGGGTTTCTGATATTTTGAACAAAATTAAGTGCTTCCGTCGCATCGTAAGCGTTCTGGCACCGAGGGCGGGAAGGTTTGGTCACTGCAGGCAAGCTCAATCATAGAAAGGTTGACTGCATCATGACCAACGAGCAGAGCTGTAGGATTGTTTACCATACCTGACGGCCTCCCAAACAGATCTTTAGAGTCAAAGCCCCGCCGAAGCGGGGCTTTGATGTCGGGTGTCCAGGTGACGGGGCAGTGCCACTGAACAAGCGACGTGACTCTTGCGAGTCGGCATTTCCTGCCATGACAAAAGTGGTAGCTCTTGGCCAAGCTGCCGTGTCACATGATCTTTATAGCATAAAAGCATGAGCCTGGCATCCGACACTCCCCGCCCGCCCGCCGCGCTTCGCGCTTTGGGCGGGGCTCCAAGGTCACCCTCAGAACCTTCCTGCTTCCACACGCCTTCACTAGACAGCTGCTAAGCCGCTGCCCCCGCTCCACAGGCTAACCCCGCCACCACGGTGGTTCGTATATTCCTGGCTGCGTTGATGTCGCGGTCAATGGGGTGGCCACCCCCCCAGGCAGTGCCAGTGACGTTGCGACAGCGGTAGTTTCTCAACCTTGTGGCCGCAGCCATGACACAGCTTACCGCTGGGAAACCACTGGCTCACTTTCACCAGTTGGCGCCCCACCCAGCATCGCTAATGGCTTTAGAGAGCCGATTATTCTTGATCATGCCAGCGATATTGAGTGACTCGACGCACAGGACTTGGTTTTCGTTAATTAGTGCGCGGGTCGCTTTATTGAGGGCGTCATGGCGGCAGTCGGCGATCTTGGCATGTAGCCGCGCCACTTTCTGACGGTATTTGTTGCGGTTGTTGGAACCTTTCTGCTTCTTCGCCAACCGGCACTTCAAGTAGGCCAGCTTCGTTTCGTAGCGTTTCAGGTGACACGGATTGCCGGATTTTACGCCATCGCTGGTGATGAACAGGTTAGTCAACCCGAGATCAATACCCACTGTTTTGGGCGTGACCGGATGCGCTTCTGGCGCAAAGTCACACAGGCAGCTGATGAAGTAGCGCCCGGCACGATCGCGTGAAAGCGTGATGGTAAAGGCAGTGGCTGACTTCACCGAATGGATAACGGTGTCTTCATCTTGGCAATCGTGATGTAGCCATTACGATTGCGAAACGCCGCCTTGGTCAGCCGGATCGACTGGCGGCCATCCTTTTTCTTGAAACGTGGATACCGCGCTTTGAGCTTGGAGTTGAAGAAGTTGTTAAAGGCGGCTTTCTGATCGCGCAGGGTTTGCTGCAGAATCACACTCGATACATCCTTGAGCCACGGAAACTCCGCCTTCAAGCCTCTAGCAGACGCTTTTCAGCGTGGGCGTGAGATACCGACTCGCCGCGTTGCTGATAAGCTTCGGTGCGATAGGCCAGGGTATTATTCCAGACAAAACGGGCACACCCGAACGACTGCGCCAACAACTCAGCTTGCTCGGGAGTAGGATAGAACCGTTTTTTATAGGCGCGCTTTGTCATACTGGAAAAAATATCAGGGGTATGAAACAAAATCAACCGGGCACCGCGTTGCGGTGCCCGGTTGTATCACTGCCCGATTGGGCGATGCTTTACGCGCTGTTTGGTAAGAATTTTCCTCGTCTTGCGCACGAGAAGAACACGATCATTGGTGCTGGAATTATGATGAATTGAGATTATAAGGCTATGAAATTATAAATATAGTTGCTTTTCCTCATAAGCATGAATGCTCAATTGATATTATGAGGTTTTGAGTTAAAGCGTTTAAGCGCCTTCACACGCTCGCGGTGCGTCGGATGTGTGTGAAGACTGATGGGGCGCTGCGAGGGCTCAAACATCGTAGCCGCTGCCAACGATCTGAACAGCGCGATACCTGGCTCTGTACCTTCCTGCGACGCAGCAAAAGCGTCAGCGCGAAACTCACTGCGCCGCGACGCCCACAGTGCCAATATCTCGTAAGCTGCACCTCCAAGCTGTCTGCCAGCTTTATCCAATGTTTGGAATAGATGCTCAAAACCAACCAGCAAGCGGCAAAGAGGATGGCCCACTAGCGGTATCCAGCGACATAGCCGAACAATCCACTTCACGACCTTCAAGCGTAGGCGCTGCTAAGCAAGCACGCTGTCCAGGAAACGCTGCCAAGCAAGCACATGGCGGGCATCCCTATGCACCAGATGGCCGACTTCGTGAGCGATCACCCAGCGCAATATGTCCGACGGCAACTGCAAAACACCCGCTGACAGTACCAAGTGAGGTTTTCTTATTGGCGGCGCAACGACGAAAGCAACCACATAGGCATTCTCGGCGGCCCAGAGGTGTGGGCATCGGATACGATGTTGCTTGCACAGACGTTGTGTATAGAGCGCGATAGGATGGTCTGCCGATACCTTCACCAATCTCCCCTTGGCCAAACGCCGCAACTGCCGTTTGCGGCGTCTCATTGCTTGCTTCGCCCCACTCCAAACCAAAAGACACAGCAGCCCCCAGGCGACCACCAGAGCGAGATGAATCAACGTATTTTGGGATAGCGGCACCCAGCCAATCTCTAGCCATACAGGACGAACACCGGCGGCGAACAACCAAGAAGCAATATGAGCAAAAACGCTATAAACAGCCCAAAGAATGGTTAAAGGGAAAAAAGCACTAAAAACACCTAATAGAATAAAACCAACTAAAAAAGCTAAATTATGCAAAAAAGCACATAAAAAATTCGCCATGCCTTGTAAATACCGAAGGTAAGAACATTTACAGAACGATGTTATGAGCCATCGCCTTCTTTACTAATGACGGAACGCACTTTTTCAACTAAAGGGTGTATGTAGTACTTAGCAGAGTTGTTTAATCGGGGAAGCCAGCTTTGTGCTTTTTCATCCGCTGAGTCTGTCAAGGTTTGCGCGCCAGCCGACTTCAATTGTGAAAGTGATGAAGGGGGCGTCCAGTCTGGTAGCGTCCGCCAAGGGGTACGATGCTTCGATCCTGTAGGCTTCACTGATGACGCACCCGACAAAAGCTCGGCATTGACCCAAGGTGCTGACGCGCCTGGAGGCATATTCCCTTGACCGTCCGCTGTCAAAACATCGAGTCGTCGTCGGGGCTCGGCAAAACGCCCATGTCGTTCTAGCGGCTCAGCTGTGATCGTTGCAAGGTGTCGGTCTGGCCGATAATGAGCTGCCTGTACCTCTATCTGCAAACGATCCCCAATATCGGGATACCAGGCACGCTGACAGTCGTGGCTCACGACGATCTGGACGTTGTGGTGGTGTGTCGAATCCGACACAGTATCGCCGGAAGACATAACTGTTTTCGCCGCTCCCAGAGCAGGCGGTATTGCGAGCCCAAGCCCAAGCCCAAGTGCCATCGCTGGCAATACTCGATATGGAAGCATGTTCCGCTCCAAAAAAACGCCCTTGAAAGGGCGTCAGTCACAAATGAATGGGGCGTTTTACTCGGCAGTAGGCGTCGCATCGGATGTCACGGGAGCAGACTGATTGGCCGCGCCCAGCCAGTCGCCAATGCCCAGCGAATCCAACAAGCCGCCGACCCAGGTATAAACGGGCATAAAGTATTCCGGCCAAAGGTGCATCAATGCCATCCCCAGCAATGCACCGCCTATCAAGCCTGCCAGGTTTGTTCTGGCCAGAAAGAGGGCGGCACCAATGGCAATCGCAATCGGGGAAATGGGAAGCATTATTAACCTTCCTGTTCAGCGGGTTGGCCATTGACTGCTCCTGCCTCCGCGCTTTCCTGTTCGATTATGCCCCTTAATGCAGAAATGATGGCTCCTGGCGGCTGCGCCCCAGACAAACGGACTTCCTTACCCGTTTCGTTGTCGATCAAAAACGATGTCGGCGTACCCGTAACACCTTTTGATTGTGCTTCACGCCCAAGATCAGCCACATGGCGTTGTACATCGCTGCTTTGCATACACTGACGAAACGCTGAACGATCAAAACCCATCGTTTCAGCCACATCGAGCAAACCCGCTTCGCGCACCTGATGATTCTCGTAGATATAGTCGCTAAGCGCCCAGAAATGCTGATTATCACCAAGACGGCCTGCGCATTCACTCGCCAATGCTTGGGTGGTCGAGTTGGCATCCATGATCGTCATGTGATGGTACTGAGCCTTCATCACGCCCTGACTGCTATCAACAAGTTGCTTAGGGGTACTGTGAAACTGACGGCAGTACGGGCAGTTGGGATCGGAATAGGTGTACAGCGTGAAGCGAGCGTCAACATCCCCGTATGTCCAGGGCGTATCGTCTTCCAAATCGGTAGGGGCATTGTCATACCCCTCTAGCAATGCCTGGCGCTGTGCCTCTTGCTCGGCCTGCGCTCGCTGCTGCATCACCTGATCAACAGCGGCCACCAGATCAGTATTGCGCGTTTGCTGTCCAGAGGAAGTGTTGATGGCATCGGCAAGGTCAGACAGTTTTGCATTGGTCTGTTGGAGTTGATTAGCCGTTTCAGTCTGGGCGTTCAGCAGCAAACCGAATGCAAGTGTTGCCAGAAATCCGCTGCCGATAATACCGCCAAACGCAAGGTGCATCGCGCGACGATCGTCTGTGGCCGAAGATGTAGATTTTGACATGAATATCCCTCTGGAATGAAAAGTACCCTGGCAGAGTACGCGCAGGAAACGATCAGGCAGGCCAGCGGAACACCGGATTTCTAGGCAAAAACAAAAACCCCCCAAGAAGGGGGTAAGCCTTTATGAGAGCCTGCGTGGGATCAGGCAGTCCAAGGTAGCAGGTAGGGGGTAGAAAACACGACAGAGGCCGTCAGGAGCCAGCAGAAAAGGGCGTATAGCTGCAAGCCGATGAAACGCCGCATCCTTCCCTCCTTGATATATCTTCCAGCCGTAGAGATGGCCATCAAGACCCCGCCAACTGCCAGAGCAAGAATCGACGGCATGATCCATTCGATACCGACACCCGCAAATGCCCGCCAGAAAAAGAAAACAAAAAGGCCGATAATCGGGGAAAGAGACACAATACCCTGCACCGAAAAAGCCTGGCGATACTTCCCATGTGGCGTGTCGTCAACAAGGTATGCACGCACTAGACGGTGAGGCAAAAGTGACACAGCTTTCAGTGAACAGCGCAAAGAACGGTTTTGACGGCTCATGAGATTTTCCTCGTTACGTTGATTTACCTAGTAGCTTAACCAACTTTTGCGCTTGACCAAGCCGGTGCGAAATTAAGCCGTCCCCCGAGAAATTTCCAGAACCATCGACCAGGAAGACGGGAGCAGTTGCAAGGCATCCATCACGATCTGCCAATCGGATGTGGCGATAGACATACCCAGCTGATCTTCTAGCACCGATGGGCGTATCACCTGGCGGCCCCAAAGCTGTATCCGACCACTATCGGCATCGACAACCGAATCCGAGAGCAGCATAAGCGGAAACTGCGAAGACAGCTCATCCAGTTTGCGCTGAAGACGGGCAGCTCGCACCGCGTCTTCCCATTCGTCGTCGTCCAAGCCAAATAGCGCAACACTTTCTATGGACGGAGAATCGGACACCGCAGGGATATGCTTCTGGGCGTCCAAAAGAAGCGAGATCGCGTACTGCAATGCAGGAGAATCAACGCCGTACCGATCCAGAAACGCAAGCAGGTGTCTCTTTCGAACCTGTGTCTCCATCTCGAAACCCTTACTTTAGGCGATGGTAATGACGAACAAGGCCATCGCAAAATCGGCACTGCGGATACAACGCAATAGCTGAGCTATCGGCTTCACCAACAAGATCGGGAAACTCGATTCGCTCACCAATGTATTTTCGTCCTCGCTCCTCGCTCAGGCGCTTGATGAGAACGGTTGGAATGTCGAAATCCGTCGTGTCGGCAACAGGATCAGTCAGCCAGAAAGGCAGTGTCAGATCGACAATAATCCGCGTCGTTTGCAGCGGCACCTCCAGCCAGTAATGCGGCACGATGATCACGTTTTCGCCCGTTTCGTTGGTATGTAGCTCACCAAAGAACAGCTCCTTGGGCATACCGGCGTCAGCAAAGAATGCTGCTGCTTCGTGCGCAACGTCGCCACAGTCGGCATCTTCAGTGATGTCGGGCGTCAGGTTGAAAAATGCCATAGCGATATCGTCAGCCAATATCTGCTGCTCATCCTCAAGCCGTGACAATGCGTTTTCAGATTTATCGCTGGTTACTAATGTGAGCACAATGCCCTCCTTGTCTCGATGTCGGGTGTCCGTTGGATTCTACGCACCCCGAAAAACCGACCAAGACGCTGAGGGGCGGATTTCTAGTGAATTAGCTTCCTTCCGCCTTCAAGGATTACATGAACCATAACGTGCTCTATAAACCTTTTGGTTTGTTATGTGGAATAATGGCTTATAAATGCCTTTTGCAATTTTTCTTTTAAAAGGAAAGCATTGTGACGGTATTCTGTGTATGCCTGCACACGAAATTAAGACCACTTTAATATGAAAGAGGATAAGCCTAACAAATATTATCAAATTATTCGGCGGCATGGTTTAAAAAGAGAAATTTCACAAGCAGAGGTGTTTGAGTCATGAATAAATAACTTATTAGGCTATCTACTTTCTATGCGATTCAACTACCTTCTTGATCTCCTTCAGCGCTGTTCGCGCTTTTGATAACTCATAAAAAATTTTTCGATTTTTGGCATGGTCTTTTTCGTGCGCCGCAACTAATTCTCGCTCCCAACTTTCAGCCCCATTAAAGTCTCGGGCGTTATAATGATGCTTACCAGACCGTTTAATATGTTTAGCGTAGTAAGTTTTACCTTTGCGCATCGAGTCAGAGTTCCGAACAAACGCATCACGGAAATAGACGACTTCCAAGGTTCCTCGATTAACGCGAACACGGATACCGAGCTTACCTGGATCACCTGCTGCAAAGCGCTCCATTTTTTCTTCCCAAAATAAGTCAGCCATCGTGCGTGAGTCCAAGGCTGCCAGATAAATCGACCGCTCAATTTCTTCAAGCATTCCATCGGCTGCATCCGACAGCGCGGCAGATACTTCAGCCAAATCAATACCCGAACGCTCGGCTTCTGCCTCGTCGTTCACAGCAAGCAGCGTATGCAAATGGTCAAGCGAATAATTACCTGAACTGTTGCTACCACCATATTCTGACATCCAGATAGCCCTCCAAAGCCTCAATATCTAACAGACGCTCCCCATGAAATTACCCTGGGGGAAACCCTCGCTCCCCACAGGGTATTACTTACTGGTGGGAGGTGAAACAGAAAATAGGAAAAATAGCCAAATTTTTTTAATTCTCCCCCCAACTGGGGGGAAGTGATAAAAATTTGCCACCTTCCCCCAGTACTGGTGGGAATTGAAAAGGTAATGAGAGGGTTGAAGCATTTCTCAATGGATGCAATACTGATTTTTACAAACCTTAAAGTTTGAAATAAACTCTCTAAGGCGAAGTGACTTGCGCTTCGGTTTAGCTGTTTAACAGTGAAACGTGGAGGTCTGAATGGGTACGAACGTAGGGCTGGATATCGGCTATAGCAACACCAAGCTGGTTTACTCAGGCGGCGATGAAGGGCATCAGGAGTCCGTCTTTCCTGTAGGGGTGTCGCGCCTCGATCAATTCAATCGGCAGATTAAAGGCATTACCGGCGGTGATGTTGATACCACCATTGTTATGGTAGATGGCGTTGAATATGCCGCTGGTATTGCACCAGGTAAAGTGTTGGGTAGCTCACGCGATATAACGGAAAACTACATTAAAACGACGCAGTATAAGGCACTTTTCCATGCTGCGTTATTATATACAAATGATCGCCAGGTAGATCGCTTAGTGACGGGGTTGCCGGTCACGCATTGGCAGAACGAAGAATTAAAAAACGATATTAAAAAGATGATGGCAGGGGAGCATCAAGTTGCTAAAAAGAGAACCGTAACCGTGGATGAAGTTGAGGTCATTCCACAACCAGGCGGTGCATTTTTAGATGCTATTCACTACGCTGAAAGTAACGACGATCAAGATACCGTAGAAGCATTAACAGAAGGTAGTGTTATCATCATTGACCCTGGCTTTTATAGCACTGACTTTGTAGTTTTTGAAGAAGGGGAGTTAAATGCTGAGTTGTCCGGTACAACCCTTTTAGCAACGTCTCGGATTATTGATAGAGTGGCTGAATTGGTCAGCGCAGACTACGGAGCGGCACCAGGTAAGAGCCTCAAGTCTGAAAAAATTGAAAGTTTAATACGCGCAAATTCGCATATAGTACGCTATGCAGGACAGAAAATAGACATCCAACCTTACATCCAAAAAAGCGCATTGGAAATCTCTCAGGCTGCTATAAGCGAAATTGCGGGTAGTATGCGAAATACGGTACTTGATACTGTTGTGGTTGCAGGGGGCGGTGGGGCATTTTTTGAACCTGAAGCACGGCGAATTTTCTCACATTGCGAGATTATCCAGCCCTCTGATCCGGTGCTGTCCATCGCTCGGGGCTATCACGGCTGGGCCGCACGATAGCGTTTATTGGCATTACAGCTGGTGGTAGCACTGATTACCGCCAGCTTTATAATCATTGGAGAATCCGTGATGCACGACTTTCAGCAATCACAGCCGCTTGTCATCAACATCATGCTGTACCGCCGCCGCGATGGTGATCTGTACAGAGAACTCATGTCCGTCCCTAATAAATACCGTGCGGAGCGTCTGCGCAATCTCGCTAACCTATGCTGCTTGATGCGGGAAATGGGGGGCATTGCCGTTGACAGTGAGCGATTGCATTCACTCGCCGAAAGGCACTATAGCAGTATCGTCAGTGATGACGTGGAGGATAGCGACGGAGACGAGACAGAATCTTCCATGCCGCTAAAATTGACCGTCAATTTCTACAATTATCCCGAGTTGTACCGCGACCTGGCAGCCATTCCAAACGGTAATGTTTCCAGTCGGGTAAAAGCCCTTGCGTCGGCGGGGGCATTACTCAACGATATTTCACGCTTGGCTCGCCATGCTGATAATCAAGGGCTGTCGACCCGCCCATCACAAAACCCGCAGGCACACGCTATCGTCAAAGAGCCCGTTGATCCTGGTATGGCAAGCATAAAAGAGGAAGGTGAGGTTGAGATGGGAACCCAAAAAGGAGAAGCAGATACAAGTGTGGAGGCGGATGCCTCAACAGAGCCGTCAGTAGCAGACGATAAGCGGGATAACACGCCTAAAAAGTCCAGTGCCATCGGCAAAATCAGAATGTAGTCACCAACCTGTAGTGGTTCAATAAAACCGGACACCAACGTAGGTGGTAATATGGCCACCAAAAGCGAGGTGTCTGATGACCAAGAAACGACGTACTTTTTCGCCTGAATTTAAGCAAGAAGCTGCCAGGCTGGTACTGGATCAAGGCTACAGCTATCACCAAGCTTGTAGCTCGTTGGGTGTCGGTGAAAGCGCCCTCCGACGCTGGGTTCACCAGCTTGCGGACGAGCGTCAAGGAATAACGCCTAAGGGCAAAGCGTTAACCCCAGAACAGCAGCGTATTCAGTAGCTTGAGGCTCGCTGCAAACGTCTTGAGATGGAAAAAACCATCCGAAAAAAGACCATCGCTCTCTTGATGTCGGACGATATGAATCGTACGCGCTGATAGACCAGTTGAGTGAGCAAATGCCTGTTGAAATGGTCTGTAATGCGTTTGATATTAGCCGCTCCAGTTACTACGAATACCGCCAGCAGTGGCACCGCGTGGATGTTGAGCGTCTGGCCTTAAAAGCTCAGGTAAGCCGCCTTTTCAAAAAGAGTCGCCGCTCAGCTGGCAGCAGCTCAATCAACGGGTTGCTCGGCGAAGAGGGCGTCACCATCGGCCGTTTCAAGGTTCGGTGTTTGATGAGCGAAATGGGGTTGATCTGCAAGCAGTCAGACCCTCCTGCTGACAAGCAGGCGACTGTTGGGCGACCTGATATTGCGAATCATCTTGGCCGCAAATTTACACCAGACCAGCCCAATCAGGTCTGGTGACATCCCTTATATCTGGAGTGGCCAGCGTTGGAGCTATCTGGCCGTTGTGTTGGATCTTTATGCTTGTCGTGTTGTTGGCTGGGCCATGTCGTGCAGCCCGGATGCAGATTTTGTTGTGAAAGCGCTGGATCATGCTTGGGAACAACGTGGTCAGCCTAAGAGCGTCATGTTCCATTCCGATAGTAAGACTACAAGGTGCCAGGTGTTTCTGGGTTGATCCGGCACTTATAGTAATCGATCTATTCTGAGGACCTGGTGCCGTGAGGGCTCTTGGGTCTCCTGACCCACATTCTGATCGACCCGGCTAGTGTGTCTTTCCTTGGACCTGTCGGTGATCCAGGAGCACTGGCGGCGAGGTTTCGCCTCGTCGAAGCATGTGACTCAAGAAGGGCCTGACCGCCTGCCTTATTACTGTCGTGTCCAGGCTATCGAACTCGGTGAAGCCATCCTGAATCAATAGCTTGGAGATCCACTATGAGTCAGCAACCCAGTGATCGCTCCTTCATTATCGGCGGTGTTGATACCCACAAAGAGCTGCATGTAGCCGCCGTCGTGGATGTCCATGACCGTGTGCTTGGCACCACCAGCTTTCCTACCACCCGGCATGGCTACAAGACTATGCTGACCTGGATGTGCTCCTTCGGCGATCTCAGCCGGGTGGGAATCGAATGCACCGGTACCTATGGAGCCGGCCTGCTGCGCTACTGACAGCGCACAGGCATCACTATCTTGGAAGTCACGACACTCGATAAGACCGTACGGCGCAAGCGCGGCAAGGATGACGCAATCGATGCAGAGAATGCCGCTCATGCGGCCTATGTGGGTATTCGCACTGTCACCCCGAAGACACGTGTCGGAATGATCGAGTCCTTACGTGTCCAGAAGGTTTGCCGAAAAACTGCGGTCGCGGCTCGCCGTGTGGCCCTCCAGATGATCCAGACTCAAGTGGTCTCGGCACCAGGGGAGCTGCGCGATCTGTCGAGGAACATGGCGCGAATACAGTTGCTTCGGACGCTGGCGGCATGGCGTCCCGATTTGAACGGGTACCGGGATGTCACGATGGCTTACCGCATCGCCCTAAAATCCCTCGCACGCCGCTACCTGGAACTGCACGACGAGCTTGCCGATTTGTAGGTCATGATCAAAGCTATCGTCGATGAGCTGGCACCAAAGTTGGTGTCTCGAACAGCAGTAGGCTACGAGACGGCCCCACAGCTACTGATCATGGCAGGCGATAATCCGGACCGCCTTGGCTCAGAAGCCAGCTTTGCGGCGCTTTGTGGCATTAGTCCTATTCCTGCCTCGTCAGGTAAGACGCAGCGGCACCGGCTCAACCGGGGTGGCGATCGCGCTGCCAATAGTGCGCTGTATATCATCGCCATCAGGCGGCTACGTCTGGATGCCGATACGCAGGCATGGCGGGTGGGAGAGGGCCACTCCAAGCTGGAAGCCATCCGATGCCTGAAACGCTATGAGCTCTATTATGTGCTGCGTAGCCGTCATCGGGATATCAATCAGACGCAAATCGCCACTTGACACTTAGAAGGGCGTCCAGGGCAGTCAATATGCAAGCCGCAAGTTCCGCCAACGACTTTGGCGCTATAGAATGAAACAAAGCATGAGCCGACGTGGCAACTGCTGGGACACTCGCCGACGGAAAGGCTGTTCCGGAGCCTGAAATCAGAGTGGATACCGGCGTGGGGATATCGAAATCTACCTGAGGCCAAGAAAGACGTTAGTAGCTATCTGATGGGTTACTACAACCAGCAGCGCCCTCACTCGTTTAACGATGGCCTGCCTCCCGTGGTGGCTGAGAAAAACCTTAAATCCTGAATTCAAAAATTTAATTAATGTCCGGTATTAGTTGACCACTACACACAAAGATCTTTGCCAGGGGGCTGTTCTGCTGGAATCGGGCTAACTCTTTATTCACTAAGAGGGTGTTTACTAAATATCAGGACGGGTGAGTTAATCGGTTGAGTAATTGTCGGCTTGCCGCCAGCCACACCCAAGCTTCGGATACCTGAATACTTCGATCATGGTGCATTACCAGTCGGCGTGCCTTTTCGATCCATGCATGGGTACGTTCTACGACCCATCTTTTCGGCAGGATAGTAAATCCCTTGGCATCCGGTTGCTTTGTGAAAAGGTCTTGCTGGTTGGGCGTCTTCCACCAGCCAACATTAGTATTGCCAGGATGACGCACGACCTCTACCTCAACACCATGCTGCTGGTTGATCGTCTGCGCACAGCGTCCTGCATAACCACTATCAACAAAAACTGTTGATATCCCAGAATACTTTTCGATTCCATTGGCCATAACAGGGTGCGCCCCATCGCGGTCTTGCACACTTGCTGCCGTCACACTCACCGCCAACACAAGGCCTAGCGTATCAACAAGAACGTGTCGTTTCCGGCCTTTGACCTTCTTGCCAGCATCATAGCCGCTGGCCCCGCCTTGGGGAGAATGACGTGTTGATTGGGCGTCAAGTACAGCAGCGCTTGGCATCTTGTCACGCCCTTCACGCTCTCGCCATTGAGCGCGCAATCGGTCGTTCATTTGCTCAAATTTGCCCTGCTCGCTCCAGCGCCGAAAGGTGCGGTACACGTTTTGCCAAGGTGGAAAGTCTTGAGGCAACATCCGCCACGAACAACCACTACGAACCACATAACAGCAAGCATCGACCAGTAAGCGTCGGGGGTAACTAGGCGGCTTGCCACGATGACCATCGGTATCGAAGATATCCGCAATCAATGCCCATTCTGCATCGGTCAGGCAGCTTGGGTAGCGCTGTTCTGGTGCCTGCTGTCGGTGACGATCCTGATAGCCGTAACGAGGAGGTGATTCTACCTCGGGTGGCTGATCACGTTGATCACCAGATTTCTCGGGAACTCCCTTATGCCGGGTGATGCCCGCCTCCTTAAGCGCCATCCTTAAGGTTTCGATATACAATGAGATACCGGTCTTGGCAGTAAACGAATCGCGAATTTCAACGAGCGTTGCCATCGGTTTGTCGGTGACAATCTCACATAGGATCGGATAGTGCTCAGGCTGAACCTTCTTGCGGCGTACCATGATAGCTGCTCCAGATTCAGAGTTAGTAACAACGATCATTATAGTACTTTATGTAAACACCCTCTAAGGCAATGGCGAAAAGATTGTGCTGGCGAGAGTAATGGATATTTTTGTCACTTTCTTTATAGTACATGAGGAAGTTGCTATTGTCGGTCAAGCTTTGTACAGCCTCATAGAAGCGATTGCGAATAACTTCAGTTGCATGTTCAGGGCTATTGGCTTCACTAGTTGGGACAAATGCAAACGCCCTATCAAGTTGCATCATGCCAGGGCCAGATAGCAGCGCCGACGCTAGGCCAAGCCCCAGTGACGCTCCACCTGATAAACCAAAACCAGCAGAGCTTGAGAGCGATCGCGCCGTGCCAGCATCACTCGATAGGTCGCTCATCATCGAGCTGTATTCGTCTTCACCTTGCTTTGTATCCCGTGCTTCATGTAGACCACCCACCATAGCGAGGTTGTAGGCTCGGCTGTTGCTTTCGCTGTAATTAGGATCCCCCATAGGTACGCTGGGTATGCCAGCACAGCCCGCTAAGAAGGTGAGGGCTGTTAATGAAGATGCGAGGGTGAACGTTTTCTTCATTTCTCTAGTACTGAGGTAATGAGCCCAAGTCATACCAATATGTTAACTCAGCAATGCGATTACCAAAATTTAATTAGTACGGCTTAAGTGGTACAGTGGCGGATTTGGCATGCCCCGACCACGAAATTAGAGATGATAGTGGGGGATTCCCTGGTTGTTACCTTCCTGGTTCCTGCTTCGTTGTCAGTTGCCTTCAATGCCTTGGCATTGCCGATTTTATTCAAACTCCACAGGCGGATATTTTCGAGTGCTCCTCGGTATGATATTTAAACTCTTGGCACAAGCTAACATCGCGGTGCTTGCTTATAAGATATTGCGGGCGGCATCGAGGTTTCGATCAACACCTCGGTTACCATAGCAAGGGCAATCCCTGCGACTAGTGTCGATAGGCATTTTCTCAACCTTATGCCCACAGCTCACGTAGGTTTTCGAGATGGAAAACTCCTGATCAATGTTGACCAGCTGCTTACCCTCCGCCCTTGCCTTGTATGCCAGATTTTCGATTCGCCTGCTTCAGCTGGCATCGACAATGTGGTTGGCCAGCATGCGGCTTTTACTTTCAAAAAGTAAAGCTGAATTGGGTGTGCAGATCGCCTGAGTCGTCGTCGCTATCACCCAGCAGGACGTTTTGTAGCGCTGTCACCGACTGAAATAGCTCTTCGGCACTCTCTGGCGTGAGCGTACTGAACCAACGCCTTGCCACGGCATCCCCTGTCACGTCCCAGCACACATCGTGCCCGTGTAACACCAGTACCGCTTCGCTGATGGTCCCGCACTTTTCGCAGGCGCAGTAGCGAAGCTCTGCATCGCATTTCTGGTTAACTTGTGTGCTTAGATCAGCGCTTGCGCCGCATGAACATTGCATCGTTGTTCTCCTATCTTGCTAATACAGCCCTTGCCGTTCGAAATGCTGCCAGCCACCGAGGGATACACGGGCGAGAATTTAGGGAGGGACCCCGCGTTCTGCACTCTTCGGCCTCACGCACCTGCATCGCCAGCTTATAGCGCACGTTCTACCGAGCTTGTTCAGATCAGCGTTGGCGTTGGGAATTCCTTGCTGTTCTGCCCGCGCCAGGAGGGTTTGGTTCACATTGTCGAGTGCCTGATTTTTCTGGATGATCGAAGAATATGTAAACGCCTCTAAACCGATGATAGAAACTGCCCCTACACTTACTGCAATAATTAATACCGTTACGGTTTATTTTTGAAATTTAAAATCGACAATAAGTGGTTAGCAAATAAAATATAAGTAAAAAAGTGCATTACTGCGGAAAAAAAGAAATTAATAAAAGCCACGCTACGCTACTAAAAGAGATTCTTTGCCTAATTGCAGTGCATAGAAATTTGATTTCAATATGCTGATTATCACTGATGCCGTTAAATCCAACTAATGAAAAAAGAACGTTTGTAAAATACACCGGTTATTGATATTGTAGGGTAATCCCCCCATTTATAACCGGGGCGATAAGTAGAGTTGGTTAGGCAGCCATGGCCACCTTCTGTTTCGGTGTTATCCCACCCAATGCCATGTTCGGTCGCTCGTGGTTGTACGTCCAGAGCCAGCGTGTGGCAAAATCCTGTACTTCAGCGATTGAGTCGAACAGATAATGGCTCAGCCAATCATAACGGACTGTTCGGTTGTAGCGTTCGATGTAGGCATTCTGCTGTGGCTTGCCAGGTTGAATGTACAGCAGCTCAATGCCGTTTTGCTTCGCCCAACGGGTTAGTTTGCCACTGATGTATTCCGGGCCGTTGTCGCATCGAATGGCCTTGGGCCGACCACGCCATTCGATCAACTGGTTTAAGGAGCGTATCACGCGCTCTGCTGGCAGAGAGAAGTCAGCATCGATGATCAGGCCTTCCCGGTTGTAATCATCGATCACGTTGAACAACCGATACGTTCGGCCATCGGCCAACTGATCATGCATGAAGTCCATCGACCAACAGTCGTTTAGAGCAGCGGATACGACCAATGGCGCTGGCTTGTCACGCACCAATCGTTTTTTTGGCTTGATGCGTAAGTTCAGCTCCAATGCCCGGTAAATTCGGTAGATGCGCTTATGGTTCCAGCGAAAGCCTTTCACGTTGCGCAGATACAAGTAACACAGTCCAAAGCCCCAGTTACGCTGATTGTGGGTCAGGTGCACCAGCCAGTCAGCGATAACAGCGTTCTCATGGCTCAGCTTCGCCTGATAGCGGTAACAGGTTTCACTGATCCCGAAAACCTGACAGGCCAGCCGAATACTGCAGCAACCGGCCTCAACGACATTCTTTGCCATCTCGCGGCGTTGAGATGGCTTTACCACTTTCCCTCGAGGGCTTCCTGGCGCAACTCTGCCTTCAACCGCTCTTCGGCATACATCTTCTTGAGGCGCTGGTTCTCGTCTTCCAACTCCTTGAGGCGCTTCATCATGGACGTGTCCATACCACCGTACTTGGAGCGCCATTTATAAAATGAGGCGCTGCTCATGCCGTGCTCGCGACACAGTTCAGGGACAGGCAAACCAGACTCAGCCTGCTTCAAAATCGCCATGATCTGGCTGTCAGTAAAACGTGATTTGCGCATGTGAAATCTCCTGTTTTTTCAGGTTACAAAATTCCACTTATCAACGCGATTAGTTTTCGGGGGGATTACCGTAGCACTCTAATAACCAGTACTGTATTCCTGTGTGTCTAGATTCTTCATTTAGAGATTACTCATAATGAATTGATATTCCTACGGAAGTTTTTAAATAATATGGAACAGCAAAACATCGTCGATTTGTTTAATACTGTTCTGGTTGAATATCCCGGACACCTCAAGAAAGCACAACAAACAGCAGTGGCAGCGAGCTGGGTCCGGAAAAAAGTGGCATGGTTTGGTGCATTGCACAGAATTGATGAAATCGCGAATGCACGGCAATTCCATACGCAATGGAATTATTTCTCGCTATTGATCCCATAGAAAACCTATACGCTCAAAACTCTTTTTAGTTAAACCTATAGTTTTATCTAAATCATTTTTAATTTTAGATATGGCCATGTAGCGCTCCCGCAACATTGCATAGTTGATTTCTGTTTCATCTATTATTTCACGTTCCCACGGTTCGGCCGAATTAAATGCGGATTGTTTGTATCGTGGATTGAAGCGGCTAGTACCCTTTGGCACCAGTGTCGCCATAATTCTACCCCCTGGCTCAGAAGGTGGCTTGCCACCGGCTCGCAGCCACTGGCATTGAAGCGATCCTGTTGTGACACGTATGCGAGTTATAAAGCGTGGCGCACGTCGACCTGCTTCTTCTCGGACATTCTCCCAATGCAAATCACAAATTATTTGAGCATGATTGCGTATGCGATCTAGCTCAGCCGCTAGTGAATCGCGCATGCTGTACAATTCCGAATGTGTTTTCTCAGCAGATTTTATAATATCCATAGATAACCTACGTACCCTAGTAAACCAATAATTATATATTGGTCTACAATTTTGTAAACCAAAATTTGGTCTACAATATAGAAGTTGATGATCATAGGTCAATAAGGAAGATAGCAATTTTTTTGAGACTTCTAGATATTGGTTTACAAAAATGAAGTTGATGTCTGTAGGTTTTCTCAAAAAGCGGAAAGTTAGTAGTCGTAGATCAATAGTTATTTTTCTATTGGTTTACGAATGACAAATTCACTTTTGTAGACCAATTTTGGTTTACACCAAACAAGTTTATATTTTAAAACCAATTGATTTACAGGTAGTAAGTTTAGGTTTGTAGACCAGTATAAAAGGTAGAGCGGTTTAAAACCAGTTCTCACTACGGGGCTACGACAAGCGACTTATTATTCGTAATAAAATGTTGATTTATGACAGTTTTAAATTCGTGTAGTAAGATTTGTTCAGATTAATATTTTTTTAAGTATTTCTGTGTTTTTTTAATATAAATCGAATGCTAATAATTTGTAATTCCATCCAAAATATTATTTTATCATGCGTACGATTTTTTGTAATTTTACTAGAATGATAAATCTTGTTTTTATAACTAACGGTAAAGAAGGATTGAATCTTTTTTTAGCCTATTTAGTTCTATGTTAGTAATTTTCTTGTTTTTATAGTTATATTTTATATCTTGGTCGGGGTGCATCTTTAAGAACAGTAGATGAAGTTGCCGGACTATCATTAGAGAAGCGCTGAGTAGAAAAGATGTAAAATTTAAAGTAATGGTTAGACGTTCTTAAAATATTATCAAATGGGTTGTCTTCGTAGATAGTAGAATAAATAAAAATTACCAACATGTCATTTATCCTAAGAAGTTATTTTAGGCGATCTTCATCAGTTTTTATCCTTGATAGGACTCTGTATAGAAAGTGATGCTGATCGGGGCTAATGCTAACTTGAAAAAGATACGTTTTATATTTTTATAATTTTATGCATTGAGAGTTTTTTGGCCTTGTTGATATAAGGGGTTAAGCCTAGTCCTAGTAAGTGCTAAATGTTTTATCGTTACTTTCCATAGAGTTTTTAAAAGGAGACGCTTTTTTAGGTCATATAATTAAAAGGAGATTTGTTTTAGATGTATATATTCTCTAAAAAACATGTGATTTATAATTTTAAATTCCGTAGTAATGCTTTAATTAGGGGCGCTTAAAGGAATAATCATTCGTTTGCTTTTTTCCGCTTTAAAGCTTGGTATAGACGACGTCACCCCCAGATTGAGTAGCGCTACACTTTAGAGTCCGATCCTATGCGTAAGGAGATTGGACATGAAGAAGCGTTTCAGCGAAGAACAGATCATTGGGTTCCTTGGCGAAGCCGAAGCGGGGCTGCCCATCAAGGAGCTCTGCCGTCGGCACGGTTTCTCAGAAGCCAGTTACTATCTATGGCGTAGCAAGTTTGGTGGCATGAGCGTACCCCCCTCTGTCAGCCCCAGCGATCATGGAGGTATAATCTCTCGAACAACGATTGACGGCCTTCGAACAAGCAGCGCAGGGTGTCGAGCAGCAGGCTCTTGCCGAAGCGCCGCGGGCGAGACAGGAAGTAGAACTTGTTCTGGGAGACCAAGCGCTCGATCACCGGTGTCTTGTCGACATAGTAGTAACCTCCCTCGCGGATTGTCGAGAAGGTTTGGATACCTATCGGAAGCCTGAGGTGTGGATCGGTTGCCATGCTGACCTCTCGAGTAGAAAGATATCTTCTCAGCTCACACCGCGTTTAAGTCACTTTGGCTTGCCGCTTGTGCCACCGCATAGGCAGGTGACTGCTTATGCGGCTTTCTGCTATTAGCTTACGGATATTGATTGCGGCGTTGATGTTGCTGCTTAAACCATTAGTGCTAAAGTAACAGCCTGAGGGCTCTGATTCTGAAGCGCGACAGCACTGAAGGGAGGGGAGTCAAGTGCTACGCTGATTACCCAAAACTAAACCGCATTCCTACTCCACGTCAGAGGCAATTCACTATGAGCAATAACATGCAGTTCTTTTTGGGTATCTCTCCAATCCTGTTCATCATGATTGGGACTATCTGCGCAGGTGCGTATGCAGTGTTTCGTAAGCTGAAAAATCACCGCCACTGACTTTTCAGTACCAATGAATAAAGGGCGTGAATAGCGACGAACCAGTTGCCAGCACTCCGCTCAATAAGCTTTCAGTCTTGCTAACACACGCTCTATGGCAGGTCGGTAGCTGCCTCCAAACAAAAGCAAATGATTCCGTAGCGGGTAAAGCTGAAAAAGCGCCTCTCGGCTTGGCCACTCATCAGGTGCATTGCCATTCTAGTACGCCTCAAAGAAAGCAGTACTGGGCGAGCCGAATAGGGTCAACATCGCCAGATCCACCTCAGGGAAGTGGCAGTAAACCACAGGGGCAATGATCGCGGGGCCTTGGGGCGTGAACAGCACATTGCCCGACCACAAATCACCATGCACCAAAGTCGGCGAAACATCCGGCAGCCAGCGTTCTACCCCATGGGCTAACGCTTCAAGGCGGTGACGTAAACCGTTGTTTAACAGCCCTTTAGAACAACAGGCGTTGATGAGCGGTAACAAACGCCGCTCTCGCTGAAAAGCGCGGCCATCCTTGGCTAGGGTGTTTTCCCACAGGCGTTATCTCGGAACCAGCCGTGCTCGTCCCCTGTCATCTCATGCAGCTTACGCAGTCCCTCACCCAGTGCTGACTTATCACTATGGCGGTGCGGTATTGTTTCCAACGCCTCCATCACCAGCCATTCTCCCTGCTAGGCAATCACCGTTTGTGACAGCGTGGAAAACAGCTTTGAGCTTTACGGGTGGGCGCTGGTCACTGATGTGCAATTGGATAGCAAATGA
>NZ_JABUYX010000028.1:0-35864 GCF_014898005.1 Halomonas citrativorans | reverse complement strand
GTCGTCGATCTTGCCATGGTTCACCTCGTTGCAGTGTATTACATTCTTGAGGTGTCCATCGTTACTGGGCAAGATCAGGTATCCCTAATGCTTCAACAGCCGGGCCCATGATCAGAATGATGATCAAGTACGCTGGAACTGTGGGCATTCCCATTCCTAATACCAGACATGCCAGTGCCATTAGTACGAGCGATAGAATGAGAGATCCATCGGCCACCGCTTGAATAGAGGAAGCGAAGCGTAGGCCAAGGCCTGTAAGGTTCATTACAGCAATAATGATGCCTACAGCGCCCACGGCAATAAGAATGGTGCTGCCAGAACTTGCACTTCCACTCACAATTTCCTTAAGCACTTTAAAGGTGCGTGCTTGCGGATTAAATATTAGCCCTAATACCAACGCGGCTAAAGTAGCCCAAAGCCCCGCTGTAGCAGGAGAGCGCCCCTGCATCATTAGTACAACGATGAGTATGAGCGGGAGTACAAAAGCCGAAAGTAATAGCCAGTCTTGCCGGCTAAGGGTGGGTAGCGTTCGACGGTCCGGCGCCGTAATGCCAACTCGGCGAGCTTCGGCACCAACGCTTAAAAATAAGCTCGCATAAAAGAGCAGAGCAGGAATCAATGCGGCCAAGCAAATTTGTAGATAAGGAATGCCGGTCATATCAGCCATTATGAATGCGACGGCCCCCATAATGGGTGGCATGATTTGACCACCACTAGAGGCAGCCGCTTCTACCGCTCCTGCGAACCTGGCACTGAAACCACTTTTTTTGATCATGGGCATGGTGACTACACCAGTGCCTACGACATTGGCGACAACGCTGCCTGAAACCGTTCCGAATAGGCCACTTGCCATGACGGCAGCATAAGCAGCCCCACCCCGAAATCTTCCCAGTGTACGGAGGGACAGATTGAGGAGAACCTGACCTATACCCAAAGACTCAAGCACGGCCCCAAAAATGATAAAAATTAAAATAGTGCTGGCAACCACGGCTAGCGGCTGACCAAAAACGCCGTCAAAGCTATACCAAAATGTTTGAATCAGCTCACTGTAGGAGACGCCTGCATGGCTAAAGATCCCAGGAAGCAGGTCGCCAAAATAAGCGTAAGTGGTGGCACATAAAGCAACCAGCACCAAAGGCAGGCCGATAACCCGCCGAGTGAGTTCCAGTAAAGCCAGCACACCTGCCAAGCCGCACCAGAGGTCCAGCGGTTGAAGAAGATAAAGCCCTGTCTCGAGATAACCCGAAATAATGGAGTAACGCCAAGCCGCAACAACAATTAATACGATAAGTGCAATATCTACCCAGCGATGCCATAAAGTACTGCTTTGGCGGAGAGAGCTCACGAGTAAAAAGAGTGCACCTAGCGTGAAGCTGCCAACACGTACAAGCGCATCATCAAGCACACCGAATCTAGCCGTATAGAGCGATTCAACAACCAGGAGTGTTCCTATCATATACATGAGTACGGTAATAGCTATGGGTATCAAAGCACGTATGTTAGCGGAGACTGGCATGACACTTCCTTTTAAGTTTTTGTATTTATTGCATATAAAATATTATGACTATGTTAATAAACGACAAGATAGGGCTTAAATAGCTAGAAAGGCAAGCTCATATTTCACAGTGTAAAATCAGTTGGATCGGAGGTCGCACTGACCCGCTTTCGATCACGTTTAGATATAAACGTCTAGCGGTGCTGGAGTGGGCATCTTGCGTGGCCAGATATCACGTTGAGTGCCTACTGGCTCCACGCTGTCGCGGGTCTTTAAAGGAGCGGCCATATAAGGTCAGGAGTATTTAAACCTGCCGCGCAATGAGATTGCTCTCTTTATAATTTGGGCCGCATTCTGCAAAAATTCTTTTATCACAAGTATAGCAAATGTCAGGAGAGAGCAATTTAACAGTCGCCTCGATTGCGCCTTTGGGGGTTTCAAACAAATTTATTTCTTCAAAACGTATTAAATCACCTCGCCGATCCAGCTCATCGAGAACGGTGCCTTTAAGTGAGCTGATCATTAAATCGCCGCCTTGATCGCGCAATCTGCGTGCTTCCTGAAGCAGCATTTCAATACCCGCGGTATCAATAAAATTGACTCCCTTTGCAATGATCAATACCTTCACGCCGGGTGACGAGCTAAATACACGCAAACGTTGCTGAACGTGGTCAGTCGCGCCGAAAAAGAGAGACCCATCGATACGCAGTATTTTCAGTTGAGGGCACTGTTCCAGAGCGTAGCGATGTACATTGCGAATATGGTGCCGAGGGTGATCCTGAAGCGGCGCCACCTCCATCACTGTTGGCCTTGAAGTACGCTTTAGATAAAGCGCGAGGGAAAGCAGTACCCCGGCATAAATGGCGAACTCCAATGCTACGAATAGCGTGGCGGATATCGTTACTATCAGTATGATCGTTTCCTGGCGATTGTGGCGAATTAACTGACCGATATGATGAAAGTCGATTAGATTCCAGGCAATCAACATGATGCCACCTGCCATGGCGGGTAACGGTAGATAGACAGTAATGCTTGGCGCAAACAAGAGAATCAAGGCCAGCAAGCCAGCGGCAAAAATCGCGGCCATCGGCGTACGGGCACCGGCATCGTAATTGGCTCCGGAACGAGTGAAAGAGCCTGAGCTGGCATAACAGGAAAAGAAACTGCCTACGATATTGGACAGCCCCTGACCAATAAACTCCTGATTACCATCGATGGTCTGACGTGAGCGTAAAGCGATAGCACGCGCGATGGCAACGGCCTCGATTAAGCCTAAAAGCGCAATAGCAAAGGCGCCGGAAGTCAGCGTATACAGGTTATCCAGTGATAGCTGAGGTAGCGAAAACGGCGGCAGGGTTCCGGGAAGCGCCCCTACCATGGCAACGCCATGGGCGGCTCCGTCCATTAACCAGCAGGCCAGGCTTCCGGCGACAAGCCCTAGCAGAAGATGGGGCGAGCGGCGGTGAAGGCGTCGTGCCACTAGCGATACGACCAGTGATACGGCGCCAACTGCCAAGGCAAACGTATTGATATCAGGCAGTGTTCGGACTATCGCCGCCAAATTCAGTAGCCCTGCCGCTCCATCGGTAAGGGTAATACCAAGCAGGTTAGGAAGTTGGCTGATAGCAATGAGAATGGCCGCGCCAGCGGTAAATCCAATGATGACGGTATGAGAAATGAAGCTGACCAGGCTACCTAGACGTAACATCCCCATGGCCAACTGAATGATGCCGACCAAAAGCGTAACGGTTAAAGCTATCGCAAGATATTCAGCGCTCGTTAATGCGCCTAAACTCCCTACGACGCTCGCCAACACGATGGAAATCGCAGCAGTAGGCCCGGAAATCATATGCCAGGAGCTGCCGAAAAGGGCTGCTACAGTCGCCGCAATAATCGCCGAGTAGAGGCCGAACTCCGGAGGAAGACCTGCAATAAATGCGTAGGCGACGCCTTGAGGAAGAACCAGAATGGCTCCCGTGAGACCCGCCATTAAATCGGCATAAAGGGTTTTTCGATTTAGAGTACGGCTCCAGGTTAAAAAGGGTAGACCATGTGATGGTTTAAATGCCATGCGAGGCAGCCTCGGAGTGTGTATAAATAGTTGGTCAATAGCAATACGGTAATAGTTAAAGCTATTTTAGATTTAATGCTGGGGTGTTTTACGGGCTTATAATTTAACGAGCCAAAACATTAAATAATATATAAATTTTTCGGAATTAAAGTATTATACATTTATTAATTAAGCACTAATCGAGAGCAGAGTGCTCTTTATAAGCATCTGCACTCGATCACATAATGTATAACTGTGGCTGCTTTCCTGTTTTGCACTTGACCGCCGGGTATCGTTTTTTAGCGGTCTCAAGTGGAGTTATCGCTCATTGCCACCAGTATCAATGGCTCACCAAACGCCGAATAAATAGCCACGCTTGTGCGCCATGCCGGTGTTGGCCTCAATCAGTTGGTTACTCATCGTCACCCTTAGTTTGCGTGAAAAACACCACTCCGCGAGCGCCTTTTCCAACTTGCTACATACATCCGCATGGTTATTGCCTGGAACAAGATCGTTGAGCTCGCCTGGGTCCGTCTTCAAATCAAAAAGCTGTGGGCGCTGATGCTCATAGTGGATGTATTTCCAATGCCCGTCAGTGATCATATAGGCCTTGGCCTGTTCAACGGACAAATTAAGCGCTTGGCGTGCTGGCCGCCATGCATAGTCGGACTCGCTAAACGCATAGTTTCTCCACTGTGAGGGCTTTTCATTATGAACTAACGGCTGTAGTGAGCGCCCTTCGAGGCGGTAATCCAGCATTTGGCTGTTGCCGCCTGCAACGTCTATAAACGTAGGCACCAGATCGATCGCTTCTACCAGATTATCGAAACGGGTTCCGCGAGTGGCCTCGGCCTGAGAGCGTGGATCGAATATGATCATCGGGATTTTGGCACTGGGTTCGTGGAACAACTCCTTCTCGCCCAGCCAGTGATCGCCCAGATAATCACCGTGATCGGAAGTAAGAACGATCACGGTATTCTCCAGCTCGCCGCGCTCTTCGAGAAATCCTACCAGGCGGCCGATATGGTCATCTAATTGAGTGATCATGCCCATATAGGTAGGAATAACGCGCTCGCGCACTTCCTCCTTGGAAAATTCGATCGACTCAGAATGCTGCATAAAAGCATTGAGCACTGGATGAGTATCACGTCGCTCCTTGTCAGAACGAATGGCAGGCACGATGTCCTCTTTGCCATACATATTGTGGTAGGGCGCAGGCGCCATGTAGGGCCAATGCGGCTTGATATAGCTCAAATGCAGACACCAGGGAGTACCGCTGGCTTCCTGGATGAAATCCATGGCGCGATTGGTGGTATAAGCGGTCTCGGAATCCTCTTCTCTTACTCGCGCAGGGAGATGGCTATTACGCATATACCAACCACTTAGCGGATCACCACTCTCATCCTCTGCAGAATTGGCATAGTCGTGCCATGGGTTTTGGCTATTGTAGCCTTTACTACGCAGGTACTGATTGTAGCGAAGATCTGGATTAGCGGATTGATCCGGATGCAAGCCATCATCGCGTTCGAAGGGCTCGAAACCGCACTCACTAATCAACACCCCGAGTGAGGAGTCGGGATCAAGCCCCAGGCGCGCCATGCCTTCAACATCTCGCCGCATATGTGTTTTACCAACGAGGGCCGTTCGGTACCCTTGCGGGCGAAGGTAGTCACCTAGCGTACGTTCATCAACGCGTAGCGGCACATTGTTATAGCTTGCACCATGACTTGCCGCGTATCGCCCCGTATAAAACGACATTCTGGACGGCCCACATACCGGCGCCTGACAATAAGCGTTAGCAAAATTGACGCCTTTAGCGGCCAGTGCATCAATATTAGGTGTGCGGATATGGGGGTGCCCATTGCAGGCCAGATAATCGGCACGCAGCTGGTCGGCCATGATAAATAGAATATTAGGCTGGGTAGTCATGATAAGCCTGCTGAAAAGAAAAGTATGGAATTTTTAGAATCTTACTTTCTACTCAGAGGGGCTAGTTCTGCAACTTCTGGTTTCACCTTGTGAAAAGAGTTGCTTCTTGTATTGCAACCTATAATCGAGTAACTGCATAACGTAGGTTCTATTAATTGATCTTACCCTTAGAGTGGTACTACTCACCCAATAAGACACTCTATATTATGCCGCTCTTTTAGCATGCACAGCGGGGATTTTCCCCGAAACTAAGTGATTATGCATAAATTATAGTGTATAAAGAACAAAGACCCAACAGAGTAAAACACAGAACCATGTCTCGGCGCTTACGTTTCGTTTCTTTAACACCTGACCAGCAACGTCTCTTAAATGAAGCCTACCAGTACGGCGAAAAGAGAGCGTTACGTCGTCGGGCTCACGCCATTCTGCTCAACCACAAAGGCCATACGATTAACCAGGTTCGCGATATTATCGGGGTTAAGCGCGATACGGTATCGACGTGGTTATCCCAATGGGAAGCAGACGGTATTGAAGGTCTTCAAGACAAGCCTCGCGAAGGACGCCCCCATCTTCTCAGCGAGAGTGATCTTGCTGTGTTAGAGCAATTGGTTGAAGAGTATCCCCATCAACTGCCTGTCCTCCATGCCAGGTTTCAAGAGAAGACAGGTAACGTCGTCAGCCAGGACACGTTGCGGCGCGCGTTAAAAAAAAGGCTATAGCTGTAAGCGGATACGCCGCTCATTGAGGGCACCGCGTGACGAAACAGATTTCCGCCATACGCAAGAGATGATCAATGTATTGAAGGAGTGGGAAGATGATGGTAAGTGCGATCTCTATTTCTTTGATGAGGCCGGTTTCTCGCAATCATCGTCACTACCTTATGCATGGAGCCCGATAGCCAAGCCTTGGGAAGTCACTGCCTACCCACATAGCAAACGGCTGAATGTACTGGGTTTTCTCACCAGAAAAGGTGAGTTTTTTCACCACATGACCACCGACTCTGTGACCACTGAGACCGTTATAGAAGCCTTTGATCAGTTTGCGGCACATAAAGACCCTGACTCCTTCACCGTCGTGATACTGGATAATGCCAGAATGCACCGTTCCAGGGCATTTCAGCGCAAACTTCTTGATTGGATGGCACATCGCATTCACTTGGTCTATTTGTCGCCGTATTCGCCGGAGCTGAACCTGATCGAAATCCTTTGGCGCGAAATCAAATACCGGTGGCTACCGTTAACAGCCTACAGTTCGTTCGATAAGCTTTGTGACGCGGTCAAAAACGTATGCAATGGTTACGGCACTGATTACTCAATAACTTTTGCGTAACCACTTAACATCATAAACTTGATGAGGCTCCTGGCTAATATTGATTAGGCAATCTCCTCCCTTATAACCGGGGCGATAAGTAGAGACCTAAAAAAACGTAATACGCTACGATGAAATGAACCATGGCAAGGTTGACAGCATCAATGAAGAAAAAACGGATACCCGTTACTCAGATGCCTACCGTCAAGAAGCGTTAGCGCTGGTTGATCGCATTGGTGTGGCAGCGAATGGAACCACATAATTAATGCCTCGCTGCGCCCATAAGCAACGGTATTCTACTAAAGTATTTTTATTTAAATTGCTGATATAAAAAGAATAAATTCTATGAGGCAGGCACAGTCAACAACCTGGCACATGTAGTCAATTGATGACCTAATCCGGCTCTTACGCTTTCCTTGATGCGCCACGGGCGCTCTCGTTCGTCAAGGAGACAAAATGCGACACCACCACTACGACTACATCATCGTCGGCGCTGGCTCGGCTGGCTGCGTTATCGCGCATCGCTTGATTCAGGCGCTGGATGTTTCTGTGCTGCTCATTGAGGCTGGTGGGTCGGACGCAAGCCTTCTTATTCGTATGCCTGCCGCGGTCGGCAAGGTGATTCCGACCCGGACTTGGCCCTACATGACCACCCCGCACGGCGCGACTAATAACCGCGCCATGTCCATCGCCCAAGGGCGACTGATCGGCGGCAGCAGCTCGGTCAATGGCATGATCTATATTCGCGGGCATCGTACCGACTATGATGGCTGGGCAAACGACCACGGCTGCACCGGCTGGGGCTATGACGATCTGCTGGCATACTTCATTCGAAGTGAGGGCAACGAGTCGCTGGCCGGGCCCCTGCACGGCAATGATGGACCGTTGAGAGTGAGCGAAAACCGCTATCGCCATCCGTTATCGCAAGCGTTCGTGCGCGCCGGACAGGAGTTCGGGCTGCCCTACGTCAATGACTTCAACGACAATACCCGCGAGGGAGTGGGCTACTACCAGACCACCACTTTCAATGGCGAACGCTACAGTACCTCGAAGGCCTATCTGAGCGAGGTGCGCCACGATTCGCGCCTGACCATTTTATCTGATACCGATGTCGAGAGAGTGATCATCGAAAAGGGCAGGGCCATCGGCGTCAAGGCCCATCATTCCAAAAAAGGCGAAATGACCCTTCATGCACGACGCGAAGTCATCCTTAGCGCTGGCGCAATCGGCAGTCCGAAGATTTTGATGGCCTCCGGCATCGGTCCTCGCGATCACCTGAGCGAGCAGGGCATTGAGTGCCTCCGTGACTTGCCGGTAGGCGACAACCTGCAGGACCATCTGCACTTATCAATCAACGCCACGCTCAAGGACCCGACCTCCCTGTACGGTGAAGATGTTGGCTTGAAGGCGTTGCGCCACGGGGTCGAATGGCTACTGCATCGTCGCGGCCTCATGACCTCCAACGTGCTGGAGGGCGGCGCCTTTCTGGATACTGCCAATGAAGGCCGCCCAGACACTCAGATTCACTTTATGCCGGTGCTCGACACTTGGGACGATCCCAACGGCATCGGTCGAGGGCGGACGCATGGTATTACGCTCAAGGTTGGCCACCTGCGGCCGGTCTCGCGCGGTACGGTACGCCTGATTGGTTCAGGCAAAGAGCAGCGCATGGCCATCAACGCCAACTTCCTTGACGCACCTGAGGATCTTGAACATCAGGTGCGTTCGCTGCGCGCCGGAATGGCGTTACTTGATACGCCGGCGCTTTCAAGCGTGATCGATGAGGTTTTTTCGCCGCCTGAGGCGCGCCATCTGATGGCGCAGAGCATGGAGGACAACCAGCAGGCGCTTGAGACCTTCGTCCGCCAATACTGTAAAACGACCTATCACCCGGTGGGCACCTGCCGGATGGGCCCTGATGCCGAGCATTCGGTGGTTGGTCTTGAACTAAAGGTTCATGGAGTAGAAGGACTGCGCGTCATCGACTGCTCCGTTTTCCCCACCCTGCCCGGGGGGAATACTAATGCCCCGACCATTGCGGTGGCAGAAAAGGGTGCTGACATTGTGATTGATGCCGCCTGAACTAGGTAGGGCGCCCCTTTCTGGAGCGCCCTGCGTTTTGCCATGAGCGATGTGTGCCTTATTCGCTAAGATCCGGCTCGAATAGGCCCTTTTTCATCTTGAACTTGACCCAGATGATCGCGATCAAGCTGACGACGCCCAGTACTACGCCCAGTAGCGTATAGATCATGACGGTCATGTCGGGTGAGGGGGAGGCGTTGGCGGCCACATAGGCCATGCCAGCGATACCAATAATCTGCGGCAGTGGGTAGAACGGTGTGCGATAAGGGCGACGATGCGCCGGCCGACGACGGCGTAGCACGAGCACATCAATGTGCGCGACGATGTAGGCTAAAATCCAGCTGGTCGCAGCACCGATTAGCAGCATAATGATCTGATCAGGCGTGATCAGCAAAAAGGGAATAATCACGCTCAGCGCCAAAAATAGGATGCTAACCCAAGGGGTATTATAGCGCGGATGCATTTTGCCCATGATGCTGAATGCCTGGCCGTTATCGGCCATCCCCGAGAGCATACGTGGTACGGCGGCCAGCACCGTATTGACCGTGCTGCAGGTGGCAGTCAGCCCCATTACGGTGGCAATGATCAACCCGGCCTGTCCAAAGACGCCGTCGACGAGGTTGACATAGGGTAGAGGCGAGGTGGTCAGGGTTTCAACGGAGAGGTAATGTCCCGCACCGAGGCAGAACATCGTAAATAGCACGAAGATGATGCCAAGCGACAGAAACATAGCCCGCGGGATTCGTTTTTCCGGCTGACGAATGTCATTGATCAGCGGACAAATGAACTCACTGCCGATGAACAACCACATGGCAAGCGCAACCAGGCCCATGAAACTGCCGTTAGTAATGCCTTCGCCGCCCCAGTTAATACCTGCCGCGGCGCTGGCAATATCAGGTGATGGCGGCTGAAGTAGCGCAACAGCGCCGACGATAAAAATGGCGATGACCATGGCAAAGGTGAATACATTCTGAAGCTTAGCGAAGACATCCGTACCCAGAATATTGAGCATGGCCAGTATTGCCACCAGTAATATCGGAATCAGATGCGACGGAAGCAGGGTCGGGAACAGGGTCTGAAGCAGGGCATCCACGAGCAAAAGCTCGGCAGGTATCGCGAATATGGCCACTACCACGTAGCCTGCAAACACCGAGACAATGGCAGGAAAATGCCCAATGGCCTTCTGGGTGTAGGTTGCAAGCGTGCCTGCCTGTGGGTACATCAGTGACAATTCCGAAAAAGTCATGGCATTGCAGACGGCAAACAGCGCCGCAACGAGCATGGCGGCTAGAAAACTCAGGCCTCCGAGACCAAATCCCATAAGTGCGGATGCCATAGAGCCTTGAACCACTACGCAGCCCACACAGATCGCAATCATGGTCTTGAAGCCGATCTGCCGTCGCGTAGAAGTACTTGTTTGGGGTACTGATCCCGTCTTTGAAGTGTCGAGCATAATGAGTCATCTCCTGCCGGTTTAATTGTTGTGTGGCTGGTGCGAGTAGCCTGACACTCAATCTGCTCCTTAACCGGTCTTCATTCTTGTTCGGTGCTGCCAGACATTTTCCTCTGCCTGCCTCCTTCTTCACGATGTTCTTGATCTCCCCCATTTGGGGGATTTTCTGCCAACGGCTATGCACCGACGATAAAAACGTTCACCGCCATTGGTGAACATGACTCTCGTGTAGACTCAAGGAGATAATAATATGACAACGACACCTTCCCACATCGACTGGATCTCGGTAGCTGGCCTTGAAAAGGGCTTTCAGCCGGACTCATATGCGCTGGACCACACGGTCGATTTAAGCGGCAAACACATTGAACTGTACGACGCCGACGGAAATATTCGCCGTATCGAGATCAAGCATGACCAGCTTCGAATCGATAAAGGCCAGGCCGTCAGGGTGCGCATGACCTCTGTGCGCAAGGGCATCTATCTGCTCGACTGGCTGGATGAAAACACCCGTCCGGCGACCTCATACACCGTCGTGCTGGATACGCTGACCGACAGCTACACTCAGGTCATCGGCACCCTGCCCACGTTTGACGTTATCAAGACCGGAATGTATGAGCGCGCCCTGAGCGGCCGTGCCCTGACCGATGTAAAGGTCGAGGTCAGCCACGGCACACTGAACAAGTCCTTTACCGACGGCGCCCCTACCCACGCCACGACGGATGAGCTGATCGGTGTGCGCAACCTCTACCGCTACAGTCCGACCGAGGTGTATGAACATATTTATCTGAATGAGAAATTCTACACTTGGAATTGCCTAGCAGGAGTCGAACAAAGCTTGTGTGATACAGATGCTTGTCATTACTACAAGATTGCAGACGAACTCTATCTGTTCATCTGGCGTGAAAAGATCGTTCCGACGCTCGGCATCGTCATGATCGATGAGCAGAACCATCGCAGCGATGGCAAGATTATCGGTGTGGGTGATACTGAAGATGCACCGCTGGCTAACTTCCCGGTAGCGTCTTACTGCCAGCGCCTAGCAAGTGCGGAGTATCCTGATGACCTCTGAGACCCGTACTGTCGTCATTACCGGTGCCGGCACCGGCGTGGGAGAGGCTTGCGCGCGCCAGCAGGCCACGCTTGGTAACAATGTCGTGCTGATCGGCCGCCGGCGTGAGCCGCTTGAGGCGCTGGCCGAAGAGATCGGCGCAATGGTACTCTCTGGTGATGCTGCCAGCGCCTCGGAATGGAAAGGATTTTGCGAGCGCATCCTCAAGACCTTTGGTCGGATTAATAGCCTGATCTGCAGTGCTGGAGGTCATGACTTGGGCGCGGCCACCGACATGTCCGACGAGGACTGGCAGTGGGCGATGCGCCTCAATCTGGACACCGCCTTCTATAGTGCCCGGGCGTGTCTGCCGCACCTGATCGAGAGCGAGGGCACCATGGTGCTGCTGGGGTCGTTGGCCTCGTTTCAGGCTGGCAGAGATGTATGTGGATACACCACGGCCAAGCACGCACTCGTGGGTCTGACCCGCTCGCTGGCCCGCGATTACGGCCCCAAAGGCGTTCGGGTTAACTGCGTCTGTCCGGGTTGGATTCGAACGCCGATGGCCGATGAGGAAATGCAGCCGCTGATGGCACACTATAACGAGTCGCTCGATGATGCCTACGCCCGGGTGACACGGGATGTCCCGCTGCGGCGAGCGGCTTGTGCCGAGGAGATCGCCGAGATCTGCGCCTTTCTGGTCAGCCCGGCTTCCGCCATCATTACCGGCGCCATGATCATGGCCGACGGCGGCTCGCATATCGTCGACATACCAACGCTGGCCTTCGAGGCGCTCTCGCCGACCGCCTGACCCTTGTGCCGTACGGCCGGGCCGCTGTCCCACCCGGCCGTATTTCCTTTCATGACTGGAGTTATAGTCCATGAGTATCAGCATCGATTACAGCGGCCGGCATGTGCTGGTCACCGGCGGTGCCCAGGGCATCGGTGAAGCCATCGTGACCCGCTTTGCCCAAGCCGGAGCCCGCGTCACGCTAGCCGATATCAACGAAGAGCAGGCCAAACGCGTGGCCGAAAAGCTGACGGCAGAGGGGCTTCAGGTTCAGGCTCACGGTGTGGATCTTTCCGACGAGGCCGCCACCCGCGCCATGATAGAGGGCAGCGATCCGGTCGATGTGCTAGTGCACAACGCAGGTTACTTCCCGCTGACACCCTTGGAAGAACTCACCCGGGAGAAGGTCGAGCGTACGTTTGCCGTTAACGTGCATTCGCTTTTCTGGATGACTCAGGCGCTGCTACCGCATTTCAAGCAAAAGGGCCAGGGCGTGATTCTGTGTACGTCGTCGGTTACCGGCAATCGGGTCGCCTATCCGGGCCTGACCCATTACGCCGCCTCTAAAGCGGCGGTCAACGGCTTCATCCGCAACACGGCGCTTGAAATGGGCGGCTCCAACATTCGCATCAACGGCGTCGAGCCGGGCATGATCCGCACGCCAGCGATGGATAACCTCGGCGATGACGAGCACAGCCAGAGCCTTGAGCGCGGTATTCCGCTAGGTCACTTGGGCGCACCGGAAGATATCGCCAACGCTATGCTGTTTCTCGGCTCCGATCTGGCCAAATACATTACCGGGCAGACCATTATCGTTGATGGTGGCGCCCTGCTGCCGGAGAGCGTGACGGCCCTCAACTGAGGCGCGACGGGGTGACGGGCAGCAGATTCTCGTTGCCCGCACGCGGCCGACTCGTTATGTTGAAGACATCGACCAACATGGAGTCGGCCTGCCATGCACACTCCTCAGGAACTGGGTGCCCACTGTCTGAATGCCTTCACCCGGGCCGTGCCCGCCTCGCTGGCGGCGTTCTATCGCATCAATGATCGCTTAAGCGCGTTTGACTTCCAGCTTCACGGCGACCCTACCCAGATGCACGACAGCTACCTGCGTCGCTACCGTCACCTCGACCCGCTTCAACCCGGTTACTGCCAGCGTATCGGCGGTGGGGTGGTTTCCCTGCGTGATGCCCAGGCGCTGCAATCGAAACAACACAACGAGGGCTATCAGACGTTTCTGAGTCAGCACGACGTTGTGGACGTGACCGAAGTGCTGTTTTATATCCAGAGCCGCCCAGCCATAGGCATGTCACTGCTGCGAAAGTCACACTACGGACGATTTACCCCGCAGGAGTTTGATACGCTGCAATCACTTCAGGAAATGCTCCAGCTGGCTGTTTCGACCAGCGCCTTTGAACCCGCTCCGGCGCTGCCCGAGCATGCGCGAGTGGCGTTAACCGAGCGCGAAGAGCAGCTGCTGCCGCTGTTGCGCCAAGGGCTCAGCAACAAGGCCATGGCGCGTGAGCTTGGTATCGCCCCCTCTACGGTCAAGACCCATCTCGATCACCTGTATCGTAAATTCGACGTTACCAATCGCACCGAGCTGGTTGGTCGGCTTTATCTAGACTGACTTGAAGTGGCGTGAGAAGGCAACTGCTCTCTGGCATCGGAAAAGTACTTTTACTACTAATTCACTCGTTCTCGATGTCTGTTACTGAAGCTGTTCAATGGCGCGCGCTCGTTCGCGTTCCAGCTCACGTTTGAGCTCCTCCTCGGAGGGAAGGTACGGCAGATACTTTGCCGCAAACAGCTGCTTCTGGTCAGCGAGTACTGAATACTTCACCACGGCTTCGCTTTTCTCACTGCATAGCACCAAGCCGATGGTGGGGTTGTCATCGCTGCCTTTGCGCTGTTCATCATATAGGCGCACGTAGGTATCCATCTGGCCGATATCCTGATGCTTTAGCTTGCCGAGCTTCAGGTCTACCAGTAAAAAGCACTTCAGCTTGAAGTTATAGAATACCAAGTCGATGTAGAAATCTTCGTCGTCAAAGCGGATGCGCTGCTGGCGCTCCACAAAGGCAAAGCCTTTGCCTAGTTCCAGCAGAAACTGCTGAAGGTTACTGATAATGGCCTGTTCCAACTGGCTTTCCTGGTAGGTTTTATCCTGCAGGTTAAGGAAGTCCAGAATGTAAGGGTCGCGCAGGTAGTCCTTGGCGGTTTCCGCCAGCGGCTGGGTGTTGTCTTTTGCTTCCTGTTCTACCAGCGCCTTATTCTGACTGGCTAGCAGACGCTCGTAGTAGAGGGCGCTAATCTGGCGCTCTAAAGCTCTCGCGCTCCAGCTTTGGTTGATGGTCTCTTGCAAATACCAGTCGCGGGCTTGAGCATTTTCCACCCGTAACAGGGTGCGGTAGTGGGTCCAGCTCAATTCGGTACGCACTGCGTTCCGTTTTGGATAGTTTTGATAAAACTGGCGCATATTACGTAGGTTGCGCACATCAAAGCCCTTACCCAGCCGTTCGGTTAGTTGTTTCGAAAGCTGCTGTAACTGTTGCTTACCGTATTCCGCACGGCTGTTGCCTTGCTGCTCATGCTCGATAATCAAGCGGCCTATTTCCCAGTAGCTTTGCACCATGGCTGTGTTGACGGCTTGGCGCACCTGTCCGCGTGCTTGTTCTATCTGCTGGGTAATTGCGCTAATAAGGTCGCTAAAGGCCGCTGGGTTCTGCTCAGTCATAGGCTTAACCTCAGGCGTAATAAAAGATGGCAACTAGGCCGGCCTCAACAATAGCAATTTTACCTGTGAAAATATAAGCGTAAGCCGATATGTAGATAAGCACCCATCAATTTCCTTGAACAATCCAAAGAAAACTATTCGCTCCTCATTCTTTAGCTTAGGTTTTAAGCTAAAGGTAATTTGTTAAGGAGTATTTTATGTCGGACTCATCCGTTAACTCAGTTCGCCGCGTTACCGCCCAGCACCCGGCACACCGCGATGATATTGGTGATCTGGTCACTCGGCGGCCGCTGCCTGGGCCGGGTCTTGATCAACTGGATCCTTTTCTGTTTTTGAATCATCACGGCCCGCAGATTTACCCGGCCAATAATCAAGGCTTGCCGTTTGGCCCGCACCCGCATCGTGGCTTTGAAACGGTAACGTTTATTCTGGAAGGCTCGCTTGCTCATGCCGATAGCGCCAAGCACCAGAGCGTGATTCGTAAAGGCGGCGTGCAGTGGATGACGGCGGGCAGCGGTATTGTGCATGCGGAAATCTCGCCCGCTGAGTTTTTGCGTGACGGTGGTCCGCTGGAAATTTTGCAGCTGTGGATCAACTTGCCTGCGCGCCTGAAAACGAGCGAACCGCGCTATGTGGGGCTGCAACAGGATTCAATTCCGGCAGTTGCGCTACCAGGTGGTGGCGAAATGAACCTGATCGCCGGGGAGTGGGGCGATACGAGCGGCCCTATCGAGACGTTAACCAATGTGTTTATGTCGACGCTTAAGCTGTCTGTCGGTTCGCGCGAGCAGTTGCCCGTTGCCGCTGGGCGGCAGGTGTTCCTGTATGTGGTGAGTGGCGACGTGACGGTGAGTGGTGAATCCACCAACCCCCACCAACTGGTTGAACTGGACCGGGAGGGCGAAAGCATTGTGATTGAAGCCGCAAGCGACGCTCAGCTGCTGTTTGGTCATGGCGATGTCATCGATGAGCCGGTTTACTCGCACGGGCCGTTTGTGATGAATACTCGGGAAGAAATTGTGCAGGCGGTCGAGGATTATCAGGCCGGTAAATTTGGCGGACTGAACGCCTAAATGCTTTATTCTTAAACCGGCTCGCCGCGATAGTAGTGCCACAGAAATAGCGACCCCACGCTGCGCCAGGGCGCCCAGTGTTCCGTAAGCTTTCGTGCCTGCTTGGGCGTGGGTTTGTCGTCTAAACCTTTTAAGCGGCCTAATGCCACGCGTAGGGCGAGGTCGTCGGCGGGGAAGATGTCGGGGCGTTTGAGTGAGAACATCAGGTAGATTTCCGCACTCCAGCGCCCAAAACCGCGCAGTTGAGTAATCGTGGCAATCACGTCTTCATCGTTTAGATGCTCAAGCCCATCGGCACTGAAGGTGCCGGCAAGCTCTGCTTCGGCAAGCCCCTTGGCGTACTCGATTTTGCGCCACGAGAGCCCGGCATCACGCAGTGCCTGGCCTTGTGTGTCGAGGACGGCTTGGGCGTGAAGCTCCGGCAGCAGGATATTCACGCGACTCATAATCGCACGAGCTGCTTCCGTGGAAAGCTGCTGGCTGACGATGGTGGAGAAGAACGTCGCAAAGCCTTTATCACGCACACGTGGCGAGGGCGCCCCTACCAATGGAAGGGCGCGGGCGATATCCGTGTCGGCCCTGGCGAGCGTTTTTAGGGCCTGTTCAATGGTGTCAGGGGTCATATACGCCTTACGGATGCAGAGTGTTAAAGGTGCTTTGTGGATTAAGCCTTTTAACGCAGGCCTGCTTCAAAGCGTAGTCTGTTAAAGTGAAACACTCGCCTGCTAATATTTCATTGAACATATTTATACTTTCGTCTAATCCTGCGATCATCGCCCCACTATACGGCCGTTTGTTAAGCAGGCGTTTGGCGCGTCTGAGGAGAAAAAATGCAAGAGTCGCCCCAAGGGCTGGCGCGTAACCCGCGTTTGGCCGAATTCGCCTTGGCGCTAGGTGGGTTTGGTATTGGCACCAGTGAATTCGTCATAATGGGCCTGATGAACCGTGTCGCGAGCGACCTGGCGGTTAGCGTGCCGCAAGTTGGCTACGCGATCAGCAGCTACGCGTTAGGCGTTGTGGTCGGGGCTCCGTTGATTTCCGCATTGGCCGCGCGCGTGCCCAAGCGGGGGTTATTAATTGCGTTGATGCTGGTGTTTGCCATCGGCAATATTGCCAGTGCCATGGCACCAGGGTTCTGGTCGTTCGTGGGGCTGCGCTTTGTGGCAGGTTTGCCGCATGGCGCCTACTTCGGCGTTGCGGCATTAGTCGCCGCGGGGGCGGTGCCGGTTGATCAACGTGCCCGGGCCATTTCCCGTGTCATGCTGGGCTTAACCACGGCCATTTTAATCGGCGCGCCGCTGGGTACCTGGGCGGGTAACCAGTTTGGCTGGCAAATCGCGTTTTCCGGGGTAGGCGTTATAGCGTTAATGACCGCGCTATTAATTCGCGGGTGGGTGCCGGTGCAGCCGTTTGATGCACTCGCAAGCCCGCTGCGTGAGCTGTCGGCACTGGCCAAGTCTCGCGTTCTGGTGACCATTGCCATTGCCTGTATCGGCTGTGGCGGTATGTTCTCGATTTTTAGTTATGTGATGCCCACCCTGACGCAACAGGCGGGCATGAGCGAGGCTTTGGGGCCGCTGGTACTGGTGATTTTCGGTGTGGGGTCGATTATTGGCAATCTGGTCGGTGGTCGCATGGCGGATAAGAACCTGATGAGGGCCATTCCAAAAATTCTGGTTTGGTGTGCCTTGATTCAAGGGCTTTATTACTTTGCTGCCAATAACGTATGGACAGGGCTTCTGTGCGTTGGGCTTGTGGGTACCTGTATGGCCCTTGCCCCTTCGTTACAAACCCGCTTAATGGATGTGGCCGGGGATGCTCAAACCATGGCGGCCTCGCTTAACCATGCTGCGTTTAATGGCGCTAATGCATTAGGTGCCTGGCTTGCCGGGTTGGCAATTAGTGCGGGTTTGAACTGGTCGAGTACGGGGCTGGTGGGCACGGGCCTGGCGCTATGCGGGCTAGCGATTTTTGCGTGGGGGCGCTGGCTTGAGAAACGCACCGACAGCGTGGCTGTGGGGTTATAAAAGTGGCATAAATAGCCATTCATTCCTAGGGTATAAGGGTGCAACCCATAAGGAGGTGACTATGCATACTCAATTGATCAAGACATCGCGTGTTTTAACGTTGAGCGCTATTGCCGCACTAACAATTGGTTTAGCTGGCTGCGGTACGACAACGGGTGAACGCTCCGCGAGTGGCGCTGGGGTAGGTGCCGCTGTGGGTGCGGGCGCTGCCGCTGCCACGGGTGGCAGTGTCACGGGCGGTGCCGCGCTAGGCGCAGGCGTTGGTGCCGCAACGGGCGCCCTGACCGATGAAGACGATATCAATCTAGACCGCGATTAAGCGTGAAAGCCCACTGCTCGTTCGTCATCGCTTATTTTTCTTAAGGGCCTGTTTCTCTTAAAGGATGATGTTCTTAAAGCACGGGGTTTTAACGGCATAATCGGAAACCGCGCATGCCCATGTGAAAGTGATCGGCATGCGCGGCATTGTAATCAGGCCCCAATACGTTGCCAAATGTACGGCAAGCGCCATCCCGCGCTGCTCGCAAGAACTCTCCTGTTTCCCCTTCATCATCCCAGTGGTTGATCAGCGTTATACGTTGGCCGTTCTCAAACTGAAACCCGATAACATCCAGTGCTTCCGCCGTGGCATGCTCACTGCGCCGGTCGTTCTCACGATGGTAAATATTGCGGCAGGCAAAGCTGCCCACGTGATTGACCTGAGCCACGCGGCTTCCCATGATTGCTTGCGCCGCCGGCTGCAGTTCGTGACGCTCGTACATCACCCAGGCAAGCGCTAGCGGGCAGGAAGCCACAAAGCTTTGGTTAAAGCGCACGCTGCTGGCCTGCATACGTACAATATTGGTCAGTGGACAGTTTGCGGTGGGGGAGTAATCGGCAAGGGGGGTATAGCTCAGCTCGCTGTCTGGCACGGTATTCAGCGCGGCTAAACAGGCGTCTCTATTGTTGCTTAAGCGTTTGATTTTTAGCTGAGTAACGGGCGTTATTGGATCATCGATATGAAGAGGAGCCCACGGTGCCCAGTGGCGAGGAATGTCAATAATGCCTTTTTGCACGGCCACGCCAAGTGCAATAAGAGCCAATATAACCAGCGTGCTGCGCATCCAACCTCCTTGGGTACTTACGCAAACTCTACAGTCCGCGCAGAGGGTGTGCGATACTGCGCACCTTAAATAAGCGTGTTGCTTTGCTTGCTCCGCTAACGATCTTTTTGCTAGCTGTTTCCACTAACTGTTTTCACTAGCTGTTTCCACTAACTATTTTTACTAACCGTTTTTTCGCTAACAAGGGAAGCGCTGTATGTCCCAAGGTACGCTTTTTATTGTTTCCGCCCCGTCGGGTGCAGGCAAAACCAGTCTGGTTCGCGAGTTGATTGAAAGCCTTGATGGCATTCAGGTCTCGGTATCGCATACTACCCGCGTTAAGCGTGACGGTGAGGTGGATAGCGTTAATTACCATTTCACCACGGTGGCTGACTTTGAAGCGATGATTAAGCGTGGCGACTTTTTTGAGTATGCCAAAGTCTTCGATAATTACTATGGTACGTCGCGCGAGGCGGTCCAAACGCTGTTGAAAGCGGGCCAGGATGTTATTCTGGAAATTGACTGGCAGGGCGCGCAGCAGGTACGCAAACAAATGCCTGAGGCGGTATCCATCTTTATTCTGCCGCCATCGCTTGGCGAATTGGAACACCGCTTGGCGAATCGCGGTACGGATGAACATGCAGTGATTGCACGGCGCATGCGTGATGCGGTTAGCGAGATGTCACACTTTAATGAGTACGACTACCTGGTCATTAACGATGACTTCACCACGGCGTTTCGGGAACTGCAGTCGCTGGTGATCAGTCGCCGCTTAACGCTTACCAAGGTGAGCGAGCGCCATGCGCCACTACTGGATGCGCTCTTGTCACAGGCGCCCAGCGTCGAGTAATCTATCAGGTTCTATCACTATTCTTTTTCGCTGGGCCGGTGGCGTTATCCAACAACATCGGCCCAGCGTCGTCATTACAGGAAGGCCCCATGGCTCGCGTAACCGTTGAAGATTGTCTGGAAAATGTCGAAAACCGCTTCAAGCTGGTGATGATTTCCACCCAGCGCGCCCGCCAATTGGCACGTGGCTCGCGTGATGCCCAGCTGGCTTGGGAAAACGATAAGCCTACCGTGATGGCATTGCGTGAAATTGCGGCAGGCCTCGTGGATCACACCGTACTCGATGAACCTGTTGAAGCGCCTGTTCGCGTGCGTCCCGCCATGGCGCCCAGCGCCCAAATCGACGACTAAGGCTGAGACGAGCAGGGGCGCGGTAAATGTTCACCATTGATGACCTGGCCGATCGACTCGGCGGCTATTTACCCTCAGATGAGATCCAGCAGGTCAAGCGCGCCTTTTATTACGCCGAGCAGGCCCATGATGGCCAGCGTCGGCGCTCGGGTGAGCCCTACGTTACCCATCCGCTTGCTGTGGCCAATATTCTGGCCAATATGCACATGGACCATCAAAGCCTGATGGCCGCCATGCTGCATGATGTCATTGAAGATACCGGTGTTTCCAAAAAGGCGTTGGCTGCCCAGTTCGGCGATCCGGTGGCGGAGCTTGTCGATGGCGTTTCCAAGCTGACCCAGATCACCTTTGAAGATAAAGCCGTTGCTCAGGCGGAAAACTTCCAGAAGATGGTATTGGCGATGTCGCGGGATATTCGCGTCATTATCGTCAAGCTAGCTGACCGCCTGCATAACATGCGTACGCTTGGTGCGCTCAGGCCGGATAAAAAACGCCGTATTGCCCGAGAAACGCTGGAAATTTATGCCCGTATTGCCGGGCGGCTAGGCATCAATACGATCCGTATTGAGCTTGAAGATCTTTCGTTTCAAGCCATTCACCCCATGCGTTCAGAGCGTATCAAGCGAGCGGTCGCCAGCGCCCGGGGGAATCGGCGTAGCGCCATGCGTGAAATCCAGTCGTCACTGCAGCAAAGCCTGGATGAAGAGGTGTTGCAGGGCACGGTCATGGGGCGGCAAAAGCACCTGCTCTCGATCTATAAAAAGATGCGCGACCAGCGTAAACCGTTTGCTGAAATCATGGACGTATTCGGGTTTCGGATCATTACCGAGGATGTCGCCAACTGCTATCGTATTCTGGGCGTGGTGCATAATCTGTATAAGCCGGTGCCTGGGCGCTTTAAAGACTATATCGCCATCCCCAAGGCCAACGGCTATCAAAGTCTCCACACTACGCTGTTTGGGCCGCGCGGCATGCCGATTGAAGTGCAGATCCGCACCCGCGAAATGGAGGCCATGGCCAATAACGGTATTGCGGCTCACTGGCTCTATAAAGCGGGGCAGACCACGCATCCGATTGCTGAAGGCAGCCATGCGCGCGCCCGGGCATGGGTGAAAGGCCTATTGGAGATGCAGCGCCACGCCGGGAACTCATTGGAGTTTATCGAACACGTCAAAAATGATCTGTTCCCCGACGATATTTACGTGTTTACCCCAAAAGGCGACATCATGGAGCTGCCCCAAGGCGCCACGGTGATCGACTTTGCGTATAGCGTGCATACCGATATCGGCAATAACTGTATTGCTTGCCGAATTGATCGCCATTTGGCGCCGCTTTCAACACGCCTGGAAAGTGGCCAGACGCTGGAAATTATCACCGCGCCCGGCGCACGCCCCAACCTTGCCTGGCTTAGCTTTGTCTCGACGGCCAAGGCGCGCTCGGCTATTCGCCACGCGCTGAAGCATCAGCAGCAAACCGAAGCGATTACGCTTGGTCGGCGGCTCCTTAACAAGGCGCTGGCGCCGTTTGAAACCAGCCTGGAAGAGCTTGACGACAGCGTGCTTCAGCAAGCGTTAAAAGAGCTGGAAATAGCCTCACAGGATAGCCTTCTGGAGTCGCTGGGTCTGGGCAACCGTATGGCGCATGTGGTCGCCAGGCGCTTGATGGACGTCGCTCATGGTGATCATCCCGATTCCCGTTCAGGTACCTTTGATGGTGGCAAAGCCGTGCTGATAAGCGGTAGCGAAGGCATGGTGATTAACTTTGCTCGCTGTTGCCATCCGCTTCCTGGCGACCCGGTGTTGGGCCATCTTTCTATGGGTAAAGGACTGGTGGTGCATCGCGCCGAGTGCAGAAACCTGATAGAGCATAAAAACGATCCTGATAAGCTGTTTACGCTTGAGTGGTCTGACGCGATTGATGAAGACTTCCCGGTCGCATTGCGGATTGAAATTGAAAGCCGTCGAGGCCTCGTCGCGGAGCTTGCAGGGCTGGTGACCGATGCTGATGCCAATATCGAGCGAATTGGCATTGAAGAGCGTGATGCGCGCCTCTCTACGGTGAATCTCACGCTGTCGGTCAAAGGCCGCGTTCACCTTGCACGTATTATCAAACGCATTCGTAATTTGCCGAACGTCGGAAAAATTACCCGTATGACCAACTAAACCTATTAAAGCGGCCTGGCCGAATTGCCATCCGGCACCGGCCACGTACCGCTATTGCAGTCATTACCTATTTTTGAAAAAAACAGACCCCCTTTTAAACTTTATACAAACACGCTGGTTGGATAATTAACGCTTAATAATGACTGGTACTGAAGAACGACGAGTACTGAATAACTGAGGAGCGAAACACCGCATGAGCAATAAAGCCGTTATTAATACTGACAAAGCCCCCGCCGCGATTGGCCCTTACTCGCAGGCGATCAAAGCGGGTAATACGGTCTATCTCTCTGGTCAGATTCCGCTAGACCCAGCGACCATGGAGCTGGTGTCCGAGGACTTCGAAGCACAGGCGCGCCAGGTATTTACCAACCTGAAAGCCGTTTGCGAAGAAGCCGCAGGCTCGCTTGGCGATGTGGTGAAACTGAATTTGTACCTGGTCGACCTGGATAACTTCGCCATCGTTAACAAAGTAATGGAAGAGTTTTTCTCTACACCGTTTCCTGCCCGCGCCGCGGTGGGTGTTAAAGCGCTGCCTAAAGGCAGCCAGGTAGAAGCCGAAGCCGTAATGGTCATCGGCGACTAAACCGTTAATGACGTTTTCGCTATAAAAAACACCGGCTGAGCGTTTAGCGCCCAGTCGGTGTTTGCGTATTGATTATCTCGTCTGCTATCGACTGCTTCGCTATCTGAAGTAACGCTTTTTTACCCGGAAGTTTTCAATCAGGCTTTCTGAGTCTCTAAAAAGCCGCCCTCTTTGAGTATCTGAGCGTAGCCTTCACGGTAGCTTGGGTAGCGAAACTGATAGCCGGTTCCAAGGATACGTTGGTTATTACAGCGCTTACTGGCCCGGCGGCGCAGCGGCGACTGCATGGTATCGGTTGATTCCACCTTCAGTTGCTTGCCTATCCAGGCCATCACGTTATGCATGGTGACCGGCTCGCAGTCGCTACCCAGGTAAAGTTCCGCCAGCGGTTGACCGCTTTCCTGGCTGCGAATTAAATGCGCCAGAATACCGGTACAATCATCCCGGTGAATGCGGTTGGAGTAGATAACCGGCGTAACCGCAGCGATGCGGCCTTCTGCTACCTGGTGAATCAAGCGGTCACGGCCAGGCCCGTAAATGCCTGAAAAACGCACCACAGTGCCGGGTAGCGAATGGTTAAGCAGCCGTTGCTCCGCTTCATACATCAGCATGCCAGAGAAGCTGGTAGGGCCGGTTGGGCTATCCTCGGTCACCTCCTCGCCTTCCTGCTGACCATATACGCTGGTAGAGGAGACAAAAAAGACCCGACGCGGTGGTTTTTTGTGCTGTTCCATCACGCTCAGTACGCGCTTTAGACCGTCCGGATAGGCGCTTTGGTAAGCGCTCTCTTCAAAGCGGTCAGCGCTTACGCTATAAATGACGTAGTCCGCTTGGGGGAGTGCAGATGCATTGGCCTCATCAAGATCATTAAGGTCAAGCGCCAGAGGTTCAATGCCGGTGTCTTCTAAAGCCGCTGTTTTACGACGTGCGCCAATGACGTGGTGCCCCTCATCAATCAACTGGCGTCCTAAGGTAATGCCGAGATCACCACAACCGATAATCAGTATCGTTAGCTTCACCTTGTCCACTCCTTTTGATAAATATTCCCTATTGGATACAAACTCGCTGCGAGATGTGACATCGTCATCAGCATTTCCTGTCCCTTTTCGTCCCGCTGACTGCCATGATATCCGTCATGAGCTGCTACGAGAGGATGCCCACTGGCGCCGTTATGACTTTAACAGAACTTCGCTACATCGTAACCCTTGCCCAAGAGCGCCACTTTGGTCGCGCGGCTGAACGCTGTCATGTGTCGCAGCCCACGCTTTCTGTGGCGGTGAAAAAACTGGAGGAGGAGCTTGATATACCGCTGTTTGAGCGCTCCAAATCCACGATTCAAGTAACCCCCCTTGGCGAGAAGATCATTGCTCAGGCCCAGCGCGTGCTGGAGCAAAGCCGGCTGATTTATGAAATGGCCAGCGCGGGTAAGGATCAGCTATCCAATCCACTACGCATTGGGGCTATTTACACGATTGGTCCCTACTTGTTTCCGCACCTGATTCCTGCGCTTGCCGATATTGCGCCGCAAATGCCGCTGTATATTGAAGAAGGTATGACCGGAACGTTACGTGCCAAGTTAAAAAATGGTGAGCTGGATGTCATTATTGTGGCACTACCGTTCACGGACACCGATATTGTGACCAAGCCTATTTACGAAGAGCAGTTTGAAGTCTTGATACCGGCAAATCACCGCTGGGTAGAGCGCGAGGCTATTCGTAAAGAGGAGCTGCTGGAAGAGCGCTTGCTGCTGTTGGGTGAAGGCCACTGCTTTAGAGACCAGATTCTTGAGGCGTGCCCGGCGATTAGCCAGAAGCTTAACAACCCGAATAACACCTTGATTGCCGAGGGAGGCTCGCTGGAAACCATTCGGCATATGGTGGCGTCACGGCTAGGCATTACCGTATTGCCGCAGTCAGCGTTGGGCACCGATCAGTATGAAAACGCGATGCTTGAGAGTCGGCCCTTTGTGGATCCCGCCCCTTCACGGACGGTAGCGATCGCCTGGCGAGCCAGCTTTCCGCGCCCTAAAGCGATCGACGCCTTGGTGGATGCCATCAGCCAGTGCCAACAGCCCGCCCAAAAGGGTAAAGCGCGCTCATGAGCGATCTTAATGGCCCCGTCACTGCGCTTAAAGGCGTCGGTGAAGCGTTGGCGCTCAAGCTTTCGCGGTTGGGCATTGAACACGTAAGCGATCTGCTTTTTCACTTGCCGCTACGCTATCAGGATCGCACCCGCTTAACGCCAATCGGCCTGCTACGCGCCGGGCAGGAAGCGGTGGTAGAGGGTGAAGTGACCGCCTCTGATGTCGTAAAAGGGCGGCGGAGAAGCCTATTGGTACGCCTGCGCGATGGTAGCGGTATTCTAAGCCTGCGTTTTTTTCACTTTTCGCCTGCCCAACAGCAGCAGTTGCGCCCGGGCGTTTCGGTACGTGCGTTTGGTGAAGCGCGGGCTGGGGCCACCGGGCTTGAAATTTACCATCCCGAATATCGCTTGAATGCAGCGGGCGAAACGCCGGTCGATGAGTATTTCACCCCCATCTACCCCACCACCGAAGGCTTGAATCAAGCCCGCTTGCGCGCATTGACGCAGCAGGCGCTTGGCGTACTGGATAGCGCGCCCGAAGCGCTGCCGGATGTCATTCCTGACGTGCTGCGTCAGCGTTTTCACCTGCCGGGGCTGCACGCCTGCCTACATTTGCTGCATCAACCCCCGCCTGATGTTGATATTGATAAGCTTTCCAGCGGCCAGCATGCCGCCACGCGCCGTCTGGCGGTGGAAGAGCTTTTAGCGCATCAACTAAGTCTGCGTGAAGTGCGCCTGCGTATTCAGGCCGACGGCGCTCCTCAACTGTCTTCCGGGCGCAGCCTTCAGGCACGCTTTTTAGCCCAGTTGCCGTTTGCCTTAACGGGGGCCCAAAGGCGAGTGCTTGAGGAGATTGCGCTGGATTTAAGCCGCCCTGCCCCCATGCTGCGCCTGGTGCAAGGCGATGTGGGGTCGGGGAAAACCGTGGTGGCCGCCATGGCAGCGCTAGCGGCCCTGGCAGGCAATTGCCAAGCGGCGATAATGGCACCTACCGAAATCCTTGCTGAGCAGCACTACCGGGCGTTTAAGGCGTGGTTTGAGCCACTGGGTATTGAAGTCGCCTGGCTTGCGGGCAAGTTAAAGGGCAAAACCCGCCTGGATGCCAAGGCAGCCATCGCCGATGGTCGCGCACGTATGGTGGTCGGCACCCACGCGCTGTTCCAGGACGACGTTCATTTTCAGTGCCTGGGGCTGGCCATCATCGACGAGCAGCACCGCTTTGGGGTCCACCAACGCTTGGCTCTGCGTGAAAAAGGCGAAGCGGGTGGGTTAACGCCGCACCAACTGATCATGACCGCGACACCTATTCCCCGCACGCTGGCCATGAGCGCCTATGCGGACCTGGATGTCTCGGTGATTGACGAGCTACCGCCGGGGCGTACGCCGGTTAAAACGGTAGTGGTGTCTGACGAGCGCCGCCCGGAGGTTGTTGAGCGGATTCGCCGTGCCTGCAGCGATGGTCGCCAGGCCTATTGGGTGTGCACGCTGATTGATGAGTCCGAAGTGCTGCAGTGCCAGGCGGCGGAAGTCACCTGCCAGGAATTAACCGACGCGTTACCGGAGCTTGCCATTGGCTTGATCCACGGGCGAATGAAGGCCAGCGAGAAGGCCGACGTGATGGCTGCTTTTAAAGAGGGTGAACTGGATCTGTTGGTCGCCACCACGGTGATTGAAGTGGGGGTAGATGTACCGAATGCCAGCTTGATGATTATTGAAAACCCGGAACGCCTGGGGCTTTCTCAGCTTCACCAATTGCGTGGTCGCGTGGGCCGAGGGAGCACGGAAAGCTTTTGTGTACTGCTTTATCACCCGCCGCTCTCCAAAAGTTCTCACCAGCGCCTAAGCGTCATGCGTGAGACCACTGATGGTTTCCGTATCGCTGAAAAAGATCTGGAAATCCGCGGCCCGGGCGAGGTGTTAGGCACCCGACAAACGGGCCTGGCACAGATGAAAATAGCCGACCTGGAACGCGATGCTGACCTGTTAGAGCGCGTCACCGCGTTAGCGTGCGAGCTGCAAAGCGAGCCGCAAATAACCGCCGTGCTGGTACGGCGGTGGTTGGGCGAGGCCGCAGGCCGCTACGGGCAGGTATAGCGGTCAGTAACGGTGCGTTTAAACGCTAGCGTTAGGGCGGGTAGCTTCCTCGATGAAGGCTGATGTGCGGGTCAAGCGATTCGCCGCCTCACCCAAAGGCGCTAGCTGTTCGGTGATGAGGCGTAGTTGGCTTTGAATAGGGCGATACATCACCACGGCTTGTTCGTCAGAGCTTGTCTTGCCGGACTCATCCAGCTGTGTGAGTAGCTCGCTGACGGGCTCATTGAGCGGGGCAACCAGCTGACGCTTGTCCAACTGCTCGGCAAGCTGGCCCAGAAGTTCGCTGATCCGTTTAGCGGATGGCATCAAGGCGGCATCATCCTCGCCTTCCAGCAAGCGGTGCCGGTGGGCGCCCAGGGCCGAGAGGTGGCTAAGCAGCGTATTGGAGAGCACCAAAAAGCGTAGGCCATTATCGGCATCCTGTTTGCGGTAGTGGCCTGGCTCGTGAAGCATATTGGTGAGCAGGGTAGAAAGCGCGGCATCGGCATTGTGGGCATTGCGCCGTGCCAAGCGGTACGCAAGGTCGTCCTGCTTGCCCTCTTCGTATTGTTGAATAATTTCATCCAGATAGCGGCGGTGGTTGGTAAGCGTCTTCGCTGCTTCCCGATACAGCCGGCGGCCCTGCCAATCGGGCAGAATAAAAAACACCGCGAGTCCTGCAATCAGCGAGCCAATTAAGGTGTCAAACAAGCGCGGCCAGATAAGGTCGAAACCGTCGCCTACCTGGTTAAAGCTGCACAGCACCAGCAACGTGATGGCCGCTGTCGCCACGACATAGCGTTTTTCCCGGTTGGCAAAAAAGGTGACGCCAGCGGCCACCGCAATCACGCTCTGCACGCTTGGCTGGGGAAACAGGCTGATCGACACCCAGCCTGCCGTAAGGCCAAGTACCGTGCCCAAAATGCGTTGGGAAAGAAAGCGTCGCGTCGTGGCGAAGTTAGGCCGACATACAAACAGGGTAGTCAGCAAAATCCAGAAGCCTTGTTCGGGGTCCAGCCACTGAAGCAGGCCGTAGCCCGCCATGAGCGCGGTGGTGAGGCGTACCGCGTGGCGAAAGGTGGGCGAGCCAAGGGTAAAGTTGAGCTGTACTCGCTTCCACGCTTCCAGCAGGCTGGAGGGTGAGCGATCATAGAGCGCGCTATCTTCGCGGTCGTTGGTGGTATCCGGGTTATGAGCACTGGCGATCTGTGCTTCGAGCGTTGCGAGGTTGTCCGCCAGCGCATTAAGCGGGTGCATCAGTTTGCGCCATTCGGGTTTGCCGCGTTCGCTCAAATTATCGATAGAGGCCCTAAGGTCGGCCAAGGCTTGTTCACTCTGCTTATGGTCAAAAGCGCGCTTCAGCAGTAACGATTTGGCTAGCTGACGGCAGGCGCGGCCCTGCTGATCCAAAAGTCGCTGGCAGCGAAACAGTACGTCATGGTGAAAAAACGCTTCGGTGAGGGCGCTGTAAGGGTAATGGGTCGAGCTTGCCCGTTCATGAATATCCTGAGCAATAAAGTATATCTGTAGGTAACGGTTAAGCTTTTGACTTCCACGCTGGCCTTCCAGACGACGAAAAATCATCTCTTTTGCCTGGTTGAGGGCATCCACCACTTTGCCGTTCTGGCGTGCCAGCGCCACGCGACGGGCTTCTACATCGACCCCGCGTACGGGTTCAAACAGCGCTGATTTAAGAATCAGAAACTCGCCCAGCGTCTTGTACACGCGCGCCATGCTCTGCTTGACGGGTTGACGAGAAAAAAGAACACACCAGACAACGGAAATAACCCCGTACCAAGCCGCACCCGCCAACAGCAGCAACTGGCGTGAGGCCACATCGGCATCCACACCGCCGTGCTGCTCAATATTGATCATTGAGTAGATCGATAAAATCAGCGTGCCTGAGGCAATCGTGGCGTATCGCTGGCCGATAGCGCCCAACATGATGAGGGTGAACGTGGATATTCCCAGCCCCAGCGCAAACAGCCATGGCCAAGGAAACAGCCACTGCACGATAAATGAGGCTGAGGTAAAACATACCAGGGTTACCAGCAGCGCCTGTAAGCGGCCTTGCCAGCTGTCATCGGTTTCGGAGAGCGCGCAGGCGATAATGCCCAGAAACAGCGGTATTACCAAGGCGATGTCGCCAAGATAAAGGCTAAATAGCAGGGCTGCGCTGAATGCGATAAAAACGCGCAGGCTATAGGCAAACTTATCAAGTGTCCAAAGACGCCGAAGCGGCAGTGAAATAGGCATAGACGCTCTTATTGTCAGTCGTTGTTAGACTTTAGTATAAGCCATGGGGCTGGTTCGTTGCTATGGTTTTGGGGTTATCACGTTATGCGTTTTAGAGCAGATAAGCTCCTACCATTCGACCACACGCTTGCCTATATTATCGCCATTGAGCAATCCAATGAGCGCTGCCCCCGATATTTTCAAAATTGCGCGTAATACCAGAAGGCGCCGTGTTATTGAGTTGCCTGGCGTAATCAGGAAGGCGGTGATTCAGTACGGTCTTGAGCCCCAAACGGTGCAGCCAGTCACGCTTGTCGGTACGTCCGGCCGTTACGATCACGTTTGCCCCTGGCGCTGTGCCAACATTATGGTGGGAGAAAGGCAGGTGAAACGCGTAGGAACCCGCCACCTACGGGTGGCGGGTAGAACCGCTGGAAGAAGCGTTATAAATACTTCAGCAGTTTTTGCAGCTTGTTCATATCGGTGGAGTCACCGACAAGGCGTACCTCGCCGTTGAGCATTCCATCGAGGAAAGCTTGCTGCGTTGGCTTTCTAAGGATACGTAATGCGGCTTCCTGATCGCGAAAGCGCAATTCAAGATCCAAATCGACTGGCAGGCCTTTACCAGAAGAGACCCCTTTGGGGGTCATCCGGTAGTAGCGAGCAATGCTCAAGTCTTCCGTTGCAATGCCCCAGTCCAGGTGACGCATCCTTTCAAGCTGTTCACGAAAGCGTGGCTTGCGGCGCAGGGCACGTTTGAGCATTAGGCTCAATAGCCACAGCGTCAGCTTGAGTTTCATTAGGAAACGGCATCCTTAAGCGCTTTACCCGGCTTAAAGGCAACATTTTTGCTGGCCGGAATTTGTAAGGGGGCGCCCGTTTGCGGGTTTTTGCCGGCACGTGCTGCACGCTCACGTACGGTAAAGGTACCAAAACCAATCAATGCCACATCTTCGCCTTTCGCAACACTGTTGGTGATTTCATCCAGAATAACATTCAGGACTTGGCCTGCTTTGTCTTTGGATAGGTCGGCACCCTCAGCGATGGCAGCGGCGAGTTCAGGTTTGCGCATAGGAAATTCCCTCATTAAAAGTAAGCGTAAAGCATCGTGGTGTTGTTAAAAGCACTCACTAGGCCAAGCTAGCTTATCCAGCCTAGACGTGAACGCGATAAAAATCAGCCCAGCAGTGTGGGAGCTGCTCGGGAAAGCTCCACTTTCCGTCTCACGCAGCCGCCTGTCAACGCAAAACCGACTAAATTCCCGTCTTTATCTTCGGCAAGCGCCGTCATATCACCCCCTTCGCCCTCAATTCGCCAGTGTTCGGGTATCGCCGAAGGCGGATAGGCCACTACGGGCAATAGCGGCGTTTTCACAATGATGGGCCAAGCGCCAAAGCTGACCTGCGTTGGTGAGCCTGCAAGCGTTGCCGAGAGTGTTTTGGCACTGGCTTGTAATGGCTGGACGTACATGGCATTGAGGCCTTCTATGCAAGCAACATCGCCCAAGGCATAAATATGCGGGTGCGAAGTGCGCAGATATCGGTCTACCTGAATACCTTGTGGTGAAACGGCAAGCCCGGCGGCCTTTGCCAGCGCGGTCCTTGGCGTAAGGCCGGTTGCCAGTAAAATAATATCGGCGTTGACGGTGTCATCGTTACTAAGCGTTAGCCGAACCGTGCTGTTATTATTCGGGGCTAACTCTTTAATCGTGCGGTGAAGCGCAAGCTTTATACCGGCTTCCTGAAAGGCATCACTCAGCGCAACCCCCAGCGGTTCTGGTAATAGCCTGGGTAACGGCGTGGCCTCTGGAGCAATCAGAGTGACTTGATGGCCACCTGCCTGCAGGTCGTTGGCAAATTCACAGCCGACTAATCCTGCGCCGATAACGGCAATGCGCGCGGGGCGATCGTTCAGCGCGTGATGGAACAGGCGATAGTCGTCGAGATCGTTAATGGTAAAGCAGTAGCGAGCAACGCTTTCTGGAATGGCAAAAGGCATCCGGGGCTCAGCTCCGGTCGCCAGCACCAGCGTATCGTAGGCAAGTGTTTGCCCGTCACTAAGCTGTACGGTGTGCGTGTCTGGTGTCATGTGCTCTACTGACGTATGGGTAAGCACATGGGCATCCAGCTCATCGGCCAGTACTGCGGCTGAATGCCTGGCCAGCTGGTGGGGCGAGAGGCGTTTTGCAAAGCCGGTAGATAACAGCGGCTTGCTGTAGTCCTCGCCGCTGTCTGCGCTCACCAAAATAATCGAGCGCTTATCGCCTTGGCGACGTAGCGCACGGGCAAGCCCAATGCCTGCCATGCCGGTACCAATGATGATTAACTCAGCGTGGCCAGTCGGGTTGCTAACCGGATGTGATGCAGGCATGCCATCCCCAAATAATCGGTGTCGTAAAAGCTTTTAAGACCACCATGTTACACTAGCTTCTCTGTTTTTTGCCCAGGAGTATCTGGTGGTGACGTCCTCTTTTCGGCAAACGCATGCCTTTCCTGTTTGGCAGCCCGTGGCTGCGTTACGCCCCGCCATGAGCGCTGCCTGGTGGAAGTGGGTTGCGTCTACGGATTCGCTAACGGCTCGCTTGCAAGCGGCAGGCGCAGGGCAACCATTCCGTGTTCGCCTGCTGCGCCAGGGCGTCGGCGTGCCTCTGCGTGATGAAGCGCAGGCGTTGGGGATTGAGCTTCGTCGCTATGCCTGGTTAAGGGAGGTCGCCCTGTGCGTGGGTGATAATCCTTGGGTGGTCGCACGTTCGGTTGCTCCCTTAACACAGCTAAAAGGCCAGCGATTGGAGCAACTGGGTGAGCGCTCGCTGGGCAGTTGGCTGTTTCGCCAGCCAGATTTAGTACGCGGCCCGCTTGAAGCCACGAGCGGTGCGCCACGTTTTGCCTTCCCTCAGGATGCTGGCGTGAAAAGTTGTTGGGGGCGGCGCTCAGTGTTTCAACATGGTGGGTTATCGCTACTCGTACAAGAGTACTTTTTATCCACCATGGCAGATGACCTTCGTTTGGCTTCGCGGTAGGCTTGCTCGGCATCTCTTCTTTACGTGAGGTAGGCATGGATCGTTCTTTGTTGCGGCCAGTCGGATGGGCGCGAGTCGCTGATTTTTTACACTTAATGCGCCTGGACCGCCCCATTGGTACTTGGCTATTGATGTGGCCTACCTTATGGGCGCTTTGGGTGGCTACAAACGGGGTGCCTGGCCGCAACGTGCTGCTTATTTTTGTGGCAGGTGTTTATGTTATGCGCGCTGCTGGCTGCGTTGTGAATGATTACGCAGACCGCCATGTTGATGGCCACGTTAAGCGCACGAAACATCGTCCACTGGCGACGGGGCGAATCAGTGAAACCGAAGCCCAACTGCTGTTTATTGGGCTGGTCACTGTTGCGTTTGTGTTAGTGCTGCTGACCAACTGGTTTACGGTGCTGCTGTCGATTGGTGGCGTGATCCTGGCGTTTATCTACCCCTTTATGAAGCGTTACACCCATCTTCCTCAGGTGGTGCTGGGGGCGGCTTTTTCGTGGGCAATCCCCATGGCGTTTGGGGCAGTGCTGGGCTATGTACCTGTGGAAGCCTGGTTGCTGTTTTTTGCGAACGTACTGTGGACGGTTGCCTACGATACCCAATACGCCATGGTCGACCGTGACGATGACCTGAAAATTGGTGTTAAATCAACGGCGGTGCTGTTTGGCAGTGCAGACCGCTTGATGATTGGATTACTGCAACTGGCGACGTTGGTGCTGTTAGCCTTTGTGGGTGTTCGTGTGGGGCTGGGTGGTTTTTTCTGGCTGGGCCTTGCCGGGATGGCGGCCACCTTTATTCATCAACAGCGCCTGATTCGGCATCGTGAACGCGACCCGTGTTTTCAGGCTTTTTTGAATAATTACTGGTCAGGGCTGCTGGTTTTTGCCGGAATTGCGCTAAGTTGGTGGCCAGTGGCCGGGCCGCTCTAGCAAAGCGTGATTAGCGCCTGTCATTCGTTCTTGTTATTGGCTATTGTCATATAAGTGTCATCAAGTCATGGTGTTATTGTCACTGAGATGTCATTGAATTACCTTTCATTGAGCACCGTGAGGCCCTGGAATGACCGCCAAGACCGTTTTGATTGTCGATGATGAAGCACCTATTCGCGAAATGATCGCAGTGGCGCTGGAAATGGCTGACTATCGTGTGCTTGAAGCGGATAACGCCCAGGATGCCCACGCGTTAGTCGTTGACCATCAGCCTGACTTACTGCTTCTGGATTGGATGATGCCAGGTACCAGTGGTATTGAGTTGGCGCGACGCCTTAAGCGTGAAGAAGCCACCGCCGAAATGCCGATTATTATGCTCACCGCCAAGGGTGAGGAAGACAATAAGATTCAAGGCCTTGAGGCGGGCGCGGACGACTATATCACCAAACCCTTCTCGCCCCGTGAGTTGGTCGCGCGCTTGAAAGCCGTATTGCGACGCACCACCCCGCGTGGCGTAGAAGACCCCATTGAAATTAACGGCCTTCTACTCGACCCCGTCAGCCATCGTGTTAGTGCGCATGGCAAGGCGCTGGAAATGGGACCCACTGAATATCGCCTGCTGCAGTTCTTTATGACCCACCAGGAGCGAGCCTATACGCGCAGCCAACTGCTGGACCAGGTATGGGGCGGCAATGTGTATGTTGAAGAACGCACAGTGGATGTACATATTCGGCGCTTGCGTAAGGCGTTAGGCGATGTGCATCAAAACCTGATTCAGACGGTACGGGGTACCGGTTATCGTTTCTCAGCCCGGGTGTAACTGTGCGCCTATGGAGCCGTGAGCTTTGGCGTATTGCCTGGTTAGCGACCATAGGTGTTTGCCTGGGGTGGCTGCTAGGCTCAGCGGGCCTTGGCTTGGCAGCCGGGTTGGCCGTTTGTCTTTTTTACCATTTACGCCAACTGCGCGTCCTCTTTCAATGGTTAACCCTTAATCCTCATAACGAGCCCCCGGCTGCGGGTGGCATGTGGGGGGATTTGCTTGACCGTCTTTACCGCTACCAAAAAAGCCAGCGCATTACACAAGGTCGATTGCGGTCTACGCTTGCGCGTATCCAGGAATCCTCAGAGGCCATGCGCGACAGCGTGGTAATGCTCGACCGCCACGGTGATTTGGAGTGGTGGAACAGTGCAGCGACGGATATGCTGGGCCTACAAACCGCGCACGATCGTGGCCAGCACATTACCAATTTGTTGCGTGACCCACGCTTTATCAGCTACTTCAACGCCCGCGATTACAGCGAACCGCTTACGCTGACCTCACCCATTGATGAGCGCAGCATTCTGCAATACCAAATTACCTTGTATGGCGACGATGAGCGCCTGGTGATGGCGCGGGATATCACTCGTTTGCACCGCCTTGAGCAGATGCGCAGAGACTTCGTGGCCAACGTCTCCCATGAGCTGCGTACGCCGCTAACCGTTCTTTCTGGCTACCTCGAAACCTATGGTGACTTGGCTGAGCAGCTTCCGCCTCGCTTGGGCCGAGGGATCGAGCAAATGCAGGACCAGACGCAGCGCATGCAAAATCTGGTTAACGATCTGCTGCTTTTGTCACGCTTGGAAATTGATCAAGGCGGGCAAGACCATCAGGCGCTGTCGGTTGAGCAATTGCTTAATAGCGTCTGCCAGGATGCATTGGCGCTGTCGCACCGTAAGCATGTTGTCCGTGTTGCTATTGAAAGTGACGCCCAGCTCATAGGGAGCGAGCAGGAAATACGTAGTGCCATTTCTAACCTGGCTTTCAATGCGGTGCGATATACCCCAGAGGGTAGCCAAATTATACTGCGCTGGGCGCCCATGGAAGATGGAAGCGCATGCATAGAAGTAGAAGATGATGGAGAGGGCATCGATCCTGTCCACCTCCCCAGGCTAACGGAGCGCTTTTATCGGGTTGATAAAGGCCGGAGTACCGCGACAGGCGGTACTGGGCTTGGTCTTGCCATCGTTAAGCATATCCTGCTGCGCCATGATGCCCAGCTTCAGGTTGAATCGCATCCTGGCGAAGGTTCGCTATTTCGCTGTACTTTCCCCGCCACTCGGCTGGCTGCTACCTCCTAGCCCCCCTTCTGGTCTTCTGTATAACCTTTATCCAAGCGTGCCATATGGACAAGCCATCTATGGTTCAAGTCTGCTCATGTGTCATTTTTAGTCAGTTATGGTGGTCCCTTATACACGATCAGTGAGCATGATTGGTACGCGGAATTTGTTTTAAGTTGTTTATTAATAATAGGTATTTTTTTATTTTTGTTTTTTGGCATTACATCTGCATTAAGTTGGGCAAGGAAGATTACCGCAGGAAATGGTACGCCAGGAAGGCACTTCCTTAAGGTAAGCAGTATCAACAGCGATCGAGGAGAAGGAACATGATGTAGTGGTCAACTAATACCGGACAGTAATTTAAGATTTTCCTCAGCCACAACGGGAGGCATACCATCGTTAAATGA
>NZ_JABUYX010000027.1:0-35940 GCF_014898005.1 Halomonas citrativorans | reverse complement strand
CAGTTCCGAAAACTCACCAAGACCAAGGGTGGGTTTGCCAACGAAAATAGCCTGTTGAAACTGCTGTATGCGGGTATTCTCAAGGCCTCTGAACGCTGGACTCACCCTGTGCAAAATTGGAACCTGACGCTGTCGCAAATGGCGATACATTTCCCAAAACGCCTGGACGGTCATATCGACCTATAATGACCAAACTGACACAAAGTTTTGAACACCCTCCGGAATACACCTACTGTACCAGCGTGCTGGCACCGACAGCATTTGACATCCTCCCCTCCCTCAGCTTGCGCTGCCGCCTTGCGGCGGAAAGGAAGGGGATTCCCAGGTCGTTACCTTCCTGGTTCCTGCTTCGATGTTCGTTGCCTTCAATGCCTTGGCACTGCTGGTCTTACACAAACTCCACAGGCGTACATTCCCGAGTGCCCCTCGGTATGATCTTTCAACCATCTGCACCGGCTAATAGCGCGGTGCCTGCTTGCAGAATGTTGCGGGCCGCATTCACGTCGCGGTCGATGCCCTGAGTACCGCAATCTGGGCAGTCCCAGGTGCGAACATTCAGCGGTAGTGATTCCAGCACAAAGCCGCAGCTATGGCAGCGTTTTGAGCTTGGGTACCAGCGATCAATCTGGACAAACTGCCTTCCCGCCCAGGCCGCCTTGTAGTCAAGCTGGCGAACCAACTCCCCCCAGCCAACATCACTGATGGCGTTAGAGAGATGGCGGTTTTTGACCATGTTCTTCACCTGCAAACTCTCCGCTGCAATCACTTGGTTCTCGTTAACGATCTGGCGGGTGAGTTTATGCAGGTGGTCACGGCGCGTGTCAGCGATCTTGGCGTGACAGCGAGCGACCTTTAACCGTGCCTTGGCTCGGTTGTTCGAGCCTTTTTGCTTACGGCTGAGGCGCCGCTGCGCCTTCGCTAGCTTTCGGGCATAGCGGGCAGTGTGGCGGGGATTATTCACCCGATGGCCGTCACTGGTCACGAACAGGTCTTTGATCCCCAGGTCGATACCGACCATCTTGAACGTAATTGGCAGCGCCTCAGTGTCTACCTTGCACAGACAGCTAATGAAGTAACGGCCTGCTGCATCCTTGGATACCGTCACTGTGCTCGGTGCCGCAGGCAGGTCGCGGCTCCAGCGGATGTTTAGCGGTTCACGGCACTTGGCGAGCGTGATCTGCCCGTCACGGTACGAAAATGCCGAACTGGCAAAGGTGGCTGACTGCCGGTGCTTCTTCGATTTAAAGCTGGGGTACCGCGCCCGCTTGGCAAAGAAATGCTTGAACGCACTTTGTTGATGGCGCAAGCATTGTTGCAGTGGCACCGAACTAACCTCGGCTAGAAAGGCGGTGTCCGGCTGCTTCTTTAACTGTGTTAGGAACGCGCTGGCATCGTTATAGCCGATCTTTTCCTGACGCTGATAAAACGCGTCGGTGCGATAGCGCAGCACCGCGTTCCAGACAAACCGCACGCACCCAAACGTCCGCGCCAGCAAGGCTGCTTGCTCAGGCGTGGGATAGAAGCGGTATTGGTAGGCGCGTTCGGCTTTCATGCTTTACACTTTAGACGAAATATTGTAAGGATGCAAAACACAAGGCGTCCTGGCGGACGCCGCGCTATCCATCCTCGCACTAAAAGTACGAGGTTTTCCGCGCTAACTGATAAGGTCGTCGCGGTTATTTCCGCTGTTTGGGTTGTGCTCGAATCCGGGGCGTTTTGAGCCGGGTTTAGCTGCTGGGGCAGGCTTGCCCCCTGCTTGTCCTCCTGCGGCCCCTGTAGCGGCCGGGGAGGGGCTTTGCGGGGTGATTTGCCCTGCGCCTTTCCTTTGGTGTCCATCGTCTTTTGCTCCCGTGATGTACCGGACGACGTAACGGTTGAACTGGGAGTAGCTGATACCTAGTTCATCCTCGCCGCCGCAGTCGTCATAGACCGTGCGCTGTTCGTTACCGGCCTCGATCAGCGTCTTGAACTGATCGAGGCGAGCCAGAAACGCGACACGTCCCGCGCCCCGGCGGGGCTTGCTGCTAGGCGTGTCTGCCATGCCTGTTTCCTCCTATTGACCGCCGCGACTCAATCGCGGACGGCCCATCATACACGCTAATGCGATTCTGCGCGAATCAGTGCGACTGTACGCGATTCTATGCGATTGAGCAAGCCATTTAATGCGATTGTACGCGATGATATGCGATTCTATGCGATTCGTCGGCTTTTCCGGCCTTTGGGCCGGTTCTGGGTGGATCGTTTAGCTACTGTCGCATACAATTGCATAGAACTAGACGGCAAGATATGTGTTGTACGGGTACGGGCAAGCCCGTCCCCATCCAACACCGCCCCTTATTCGCCTTCGGCTCAACGGTATCTTGCTCTGCGAGGCCCACAGCCGCTGCCGCGTCTAAGAGCGAAAAGCAACAACAGGAGCGCAGGCAATGCCAGAGAACACCAAAGAAAAGGCCCAGCCTCGGCGGCGCGGTAAGCCGATAGAGGTGTGGGTGACAGACGACGAGAAAGCGACCATCACAGAGCGCGCCGAAGAAGCGGGCATGTCCCGTTCGGGCTACCTGCGCGCCCTTGGGTTGAACACCCCAATAAGGTCGGTCGTTGACCTGGCCGCCGTTGCGGACTTGGCCAAGGTCAACGGCGACCTTGGGCGGGTCGCTGGGCTGCTGAAACTTTGGCTCGCAGAGAAACGCGGCCAAGCTTGAGTAAGTCCGCAATCGCCTCATCGTTGCTGTGTGCCGCTTAGGGTGTCATTTCGCCCCCAGCCGGAACCGACCCCGCACAAGACGTTGGCTCCCCCGAGACCTTGATCCACTTACCCTCAGTGATCGAGACCTCGCATTCATCTGTCATCGCCTCAACAATACACCGCGCAAATGTTTAGGGTACAAAACACCTGCAGAAGTCTTTCGGCAGAAACTCTTCGCAAACAGACATCGTTTTGCGTAAACTCAAACCGAAAAGTCGCGCTTCAGCCTGACCTCACACGCCGGAATATATTGCAGACTTCAATGCTCGTTTTGGCAAGGAGCCGCGCAATCCTAAGGATATGCATCGACCGCTGGCCGCGCATGAGAACATCGATGGTGCGATGTGCCGGAAGGAAGTACGGACACTGTCGCAAACACTGACACTGCGTTACGACAAGGTGCTGTTCATCCTGGAGCCGACGGAGTTTGCAAAGCGGCTGGCTCGACAAAAGGTGATTGTCTGCGACTATCCGGATGGCCGTCTGGAGATCATGTATGGTACGGACACCCTGCCCTACAGAACATTCGACAAGCTTCGTTCTGTTCATCGCTCGCCTGTTGTCGAGAACAAGCGACTGGATGACATGCTTTCGATTGTGGCCGAGATGCAGGCAGGCCGGGAACTGCAACGCAGCCAGAGCGGTCCCCGTCGCACAGGTCAGACGAACCATTTGTTTGGCGTGCCTGATGGCAGTGTCGGGAACGGGTATCAGAAGCGCGAGCGCAAATCGCGCACCGCTTACATGAACGATCCTGACGTTATTGCGCGCCGGGAAAAAGCGTTGGCTCGGTTGGCTGCTACGGAGTGAAATGGCCAGATCAATGACATTTGGCACTCTCAGAGCTAAAGCCGAAGGGCACCTATCGACCCGCCCCCATTCCTCGCTTGCAACTCTGACCAGCCTCTCGGAATGGGGGCTGAACGTCAGCACCTGTCGCATCTCTATCTTGCTGGAGATAGCGTATCCCTAACTTGCCAAAACACATTATATAACCGGGGTACATTCTATTTTAAACTGCAACATGCCAATGAATTCATGTGGTTAGCCATGGAGGAAATTGGATGTCGAATTGCTACTCACAGATCACATTGGCGGAACGTCGCCGGTTATTTGAGCTGAAACAGCTTAAACTCCCTCTCGGCGATATTGCGCGGCTGATGGGCCGTCATCGCTCGACGATCTATCGCGAGATCAAGCGCAACAGCTTTTGGGATGCCGAGATTCCAGACTATAATGGCTATCATAGTGTTTTTGCCGACAACATCAGCAAAGACCGCAGAACGCGGTTGCGCAAGCTCAGACGTTACCCAGAGCTGCGCAAGTTCGTCATTGAACAATTGGAAGCACACTGGTCACCAGAGCAGATCTGCGGCCGACTGATTAGCCATGGTCTGAGCGCGATACGTCTATGCGCAGAAACGATCTATCGCTTCATTTACTCAAAGGAAGAATATGGGTTAAAGCTGTATGAGCATCTGGCCGAGATGCGCACAAAGCGCTGCCCACGCGGCACCAGAAGATCGCGCAGCTCCCGCATTCCAGAAGCGTTTCGCATTCATCAACGTCCTGATTTTATTGGCAATCGTCTGCAATTCGGCAATTGGGAGGGTGATTTGATCATCTTTGATCGTGACCTCGGAGAAGCCAATGTCATGACACTTGTTGAACGCAAAAGTCGTTACTTCGTCATCATTAAAAACAGCAGTCGGCACTCAAAGCCTATCATGAACAAAATCATTCAGGCCTTTGCAGCGCTGCCTTATCATGCACGCCGCAGTTTTACCTTTGATCGTGGTTCCGAGTTTATGGGTTATAGGGCTTTGGAGGATGGAATGGGGGCAAGAAGCTGGTTTTGTGATCCAAATTCACCCTGGCAAAAATGCACTATTGAGAACATCAACAAGCGCATCCGACGGTATTTACCCAGCAATACGGATCTGGCGCAGGTCAGCCAGGCTCAGTTAACCGCCCTCGCCCATAAGCTCAATGCGACCCCGCGCAAGTGTCTTGGATTTAAGACACCCGCAGAGGTGTTTGCTAAACTTTTGCAGGAAGCAGCTTAATCAGATACCCTCACCGCCGGCATAATGCAGTTGGGGTAACTTTTCCACCTCAAGGAAATCCCCGAGCCGTAGGGCGGAGAGATCTCAAGGTTCCACGATGTCAAATTCGAAGCCTTCATCCTGCTGCAGGAGACAGACCGGAAAATAGGCTCGCTGATCAAAACGATATAAAAAGTCTCTTCAATGGGTTTGCCAAACTGACTCAGACCTGTGCTATGTTTGATTTAGCGTTAACATGTCATGCTGTGTGTATGGAATAATCGGCTACTGCGCACAAGGTTTGAATGGGGCGGCAGGTATTTTTTGCCGACGTGCATGTTTGGCGATCCGCAGGAGAAGCGTGAGTGAGTGATAAGACCGCGACAGTCCAGTCAAGACATCGGGCATATGAGAGTTTCATCAAACTCTTGCTGGCGGGCGATTTTCATCCCGGCCAGTTCGTTTCGCAACGGCAACTTGTCAGTATAACAGGGCTTCCGCTCGGCGCGATACGGGAGCTTATTCCTCGCTTGGAGGTGGAGGGCCTTATCAAGACGGTGCCACAACGCGGTTTACAGATCGCGCATGTCGACCTCAATCTCATTCGTGAGGCATTTCAATTTCGTCTTTTCATTGAGCGGGAAGTTGTCGCTGTTTTCTGTCAGGAGGCGTCAGCGGAAATCTTGCTGTCCCTGCGCAGGGAACATATCGACTGGAACCTGCACGATACGATCATCGGTTCGCTGAACAACGAAATCATTTGGCGTAAATATCAGACCAACAATATCAAGATGCGTCTCATCAATCAGGAGCGTTTTCGCATCGCTGGCCGCGTCATTCCTGTCATGGAAGAGCATCTGAAAGTGCTGGAAGCCATTGAAACGCGCACTCCGCAATTGGCAATGGATGCGATAACGGTCCACATCAACAATGCGCGCTCACTGGCGCTGAAGATTTAACGAGACCGGCAAATTTGGAAACGGAAAAGGGCCATGCTTCAAGCGCAGCCGCCGTCGCTGCATGATCGCCCTCGTGTCTCACATATACGAAGCAAGGGGCGTGTATTTCGGTCGTAAACGGAAAGACTGGGAAAAGTGGAACCCGTTTTCCCGAAAAGAAAAACGAAAACAAAAGAACCCAGAGTCTGTCTGGGTCATAATGAACCAGACAGACTCTGGAAGAGCTGCGTGTCGGAGTGTAATTTCGCAAGATTATGTACACCCATCGGCCAGGGGATCAGGCGGAGGGTACCGGGACCGGATCGTGCACCTATTCCATGTATAAATTTTTCAGACCGAGCCTCTCACGCAAGGTGGATGGGCCTGTCTTTTCCGGTAACATACCGGCCTGCCGCAAAAGCGGCATGACCTCGTCTATAAAACCGTTCAGGCATGTTCCGGCAAGGCTGAAGCCGTCAATGATTCCAGCACCATGCCACTGGGTGATCCTCTCGGTCACAGCTTCCGCGGTGCAGGTGTTGGTAGAACCTAGAACGGGCATGATCCGCACGTCTGCGCGATCCCTTGCATGGCTTTTCAGGCGGAGGCTCATCTCGTCCGCGAATTTTGCGGTCGCTTCGAGGTCCATCGCCTCGGCAATCACGACATCGGCAAAGCGCGCCGCCATATCCATGTCATCCTCCGTCACCACGCTGTGAAACAAGACCGGCCTGCCCTGCGGCGGGCGCGGAACGTCCAGCGGCCCCTTGACCGAAAAATAGTGTCCACGATGGTCGATGGGGCCGTTCCCCTCTCCGTTGACTTTCACTCGCCCGTCAGAACGTATGACGATGGCATCCGGGGACCAGCTATCCCATAACTGGTGGACCACTTCGAGAAATTCCGCATCCCGTGCGGCAACGGCCTCGACAGGCGGACGGCTCAAATCGCCATATTGCTCCTGTTGCTGATCTGCCGACGGCGTGATGTGCCAGCCAGCCCTGCCCCGGCTGATATGATCGATGGTCGCAAGCCGCCGCGCAACGTTATAGGGCTGGCTGGTGCGCGGGGAGACGGCGGCGGCAAGACCGATGCGATCGGTTGCAGCCGCCAGCGCCGCAAAAGCCGTAAACGGCTCGTATGGAAGGAATGCACATCCTTCCCGCACCAGGCCCGCATTGTTCGCATCCCTGAAGACGAGCGCGTCGATCCCGCCCGATTCGGCGCGTTTCGCCAGTGTCAGGAGAGTTTGGAGAGCGCCGGGACGCGCGGAAACGCCATCCACCGCGGCGAGACTTTCCGGCCCGAGAATATAATTGAAATGAAGCTGTTTCATATTTTCAATGTCCCTTTGCAGCGAAGCGCCGGTTGTCGGGGCGCGCCAGACCGAAATGGTCGCGCAGCGTCGTTCCCGCATAGCGGGTGCGATAGAAACCGCGCCGTTGCAGGATGGGGACCACTTCTTCGACAAACAGGATATTCGCCTCAAGAGAAGGCCACATCAGCGTGAAGCCGTCGCAGGCAAAGCCCGTAAACCATTCGCTGATGAGGTCGGCCGTCTCAAGCGGCGTTCCAGCGAAAGCCAGATGCGCGCCCTGTTGCAGCACCTGACGCGGGGTCAGGCGATGCTTGCGGATCATGTCGAGATAAAGATCCGATCTTCCACGCATTCCGTTGGTGAATCCCTGCTCGGGCAGCAGATCGAGAGGGATCGGCTCGTCGGGCGGCAATTGCGAAAGGTCGATGCCGACCATTTCCTTCATGCGCGCGCCCGCATTTTCACCCGCGCCCTGTCGCGCCGCCAGAAGGGCTTCGGCCTCCGTGCGGGTTTTCGCAACGATCGGCATCAGGCCCGGCAGGATATTGAGTTGATCGGGCGTGCGTCCGAAAGCGGCCATGCGGCGGCGAATATCGGCATAAAATTCCTGTGCGATGGAAAGGACCGGCTGGGCGGTGAAGATGACTTCCGCCCAGCGTGCGCCGAAATCCCGTCCCGCCTGCGACGAACCCGCCTGCATGCGCACCGGGCTGCCCTGTATGGGGCGCGGTATGTCGAGCGGCCCCTGAACCTCGAACCATTTTCCACGATGATCGAGGGCCGGAACGTTCCCGGGTGAGGCGTGGAGCATGCCCTCAGGCGTACAGGAGAGCGCATCTTCATCGAGGCTGTCCCACAGCGCGGTTACGACCTCGATCACCTCATGGGCACGCTCGTATCGCGTATCGTGTTCGAGATGTTCGTCGCGGCTGTAATTGGCGGCGACCGTGCCGATGGCCGTCGTCACCATGTTCCAGCCCGCGCGGCCATTGCTGAGGCGGTCGAGGCCTGCGAACATGCGCGCGAGATTATAAGGCTCGTTATAGGTGGTCGAAACGGAGGCGATCAGCCCGATATGCCTGGTCACCGTGGAAAGTGCTGAAAGAAGGGCTATGGGTTCCAGCGAAAAGCCCGGACGGTAGGTGTAGAAATCGGCGATGAACATGGCGTCCATCAGCCCTTTCTCGGCCAGTTGCGCACGCTCCTCAAGCTGGCGCATATCGAAAAGACGGGACGGCATATCCCCCGCAATGCGCCATGCCAGATCGAGATGATCGATACAGGAATTGAAATGAAGCTGTCGGTTCGGATGGCTCATGTGCGCATACTCCGGCGGATAAGATAGATGAGATAAGGGGCGCCGATCAGCGCAATGACGGAGCCTGCGGGCAGTTCCCCCGGCGCAATGACGAGCCGGGCAGCAATATCGGCGAGCCCGAGAAGAAGCGCACCGACCAGCACCGAAACGGGCAAGACCGCGCGCAGGGAATGGCCGCATAAAAACCGCGCCAGATGCGGCGCCAGCAGGCCGACATAGCCGACAGGCCCGGTCTGCGAAACGCAGATGGCGGCAACCGTGACGCCCGTCGCTCCGGCGGCGAGCCTGACGGGCGCGATCGCAGCACCAAGGCTGCGCGCCGTGATGTCGCCGAGCGAAAGCAGTTCGAGTTTCGTCGCCACCAGCATCGCACAGATGAAACCGGCAAGAAGCGTGGGAAACAATATCTGCACCGTGGACCAGTTGGCCCCGTAAAGTCCGCCGATGAGCCACACCATCGGATTGTCGGTAAAGCGGGTCTGCATGACCAGTATCTGCACGAATGCGCCGCAAAGGGCGGAAACGGAAATGCCGATCAGGATGAGAAAGGTCGGTGTCAGCCTCGTGCGCCATGCAAGGATATAGACGGTGGCCGCCGCAAGCATTCCACCGGCAAGTGCCGCCATGCCGATGCCCGTCGCGCTTGCTGCGGGAAACAGCGCCACCATGAGAAGAATGCCTGCCGTCGCCCCGCCATTGACCCCGACAATCGACGAATCCGCCAGAGGATTGCGCAATGCTGCCTGAAAAAGCGCGCCGGCAAGGGCGAAACCCGCACCGGCAAGACAGGCTGCGAGAATACGCGGGCCACGCATGTCCCAGACGATCTTCTGCATGAGCGGCGCAGCCTTGCCGGAGAGTGCCTGCATGACCTGCATTCCCGACAGCGGCAGACCGCCGACGAACATGAGACCCGCAAGCAGCGTGAGGCCGATGAGGAGCAGAAGGGTCAAAAGCAGGATCGTGGGGGAAACATGTCCGGCTCGGCCGAAATCGAGCGATGAAGCCGCATTCATCTGCCCGCCCCGGCTGCGGCGCAGGACGAGCCACAGAAGCCATGGCGCACCGAGGGCTGCCGTAATGGCCCCCACGGGCGGTGCGCTGGTCAGGCTTCCAAGCATGTAGGTGATGCTGTCGGCGGCAAGCAACAGGCTGCTGCCCCAGAGTGCCGCGGCCGGTATCAGCGCGGCATGCCGTCTGACCCCCGCAAGCTTGACCAGATGCGGCGCGACAAGACCGACGAAGCCGATGGGACCGGTGGCGGCGACGGAAGCGCCCGTCAGCACCAGCACGACGATCAGGGTCGCGGTGACGAGCAATGCGTGTTTCTGTCCGAGGCTTCTGGCCGTATCCTCGCCGAGCCGGGCAATATCATATGCGCGCGACAGCGTGAAAGCCGCAATGAGGCAGAGGACGATCCATGGCCAGACGAGTTGCACATTGCTCCAGCCGTTCTGCCGCAGCGAACCCGCACTCCAGGTAATGAGAAACCGCGCCTCGCTCTCGTAGAGCAGCAGCAGCGCGCCGGTTATGCTTGAAATCGTCATGGCGACGATCAGTCCAGCAAGAAGAATGCGCAGCGGCGTGGCGCGAAACCCGCCCGCCAGCAGATAGACCATCAGCACGGCAACCAGACCGCCGCAGACCGCGACGGCGATGGGCATGAAAACGATCAGGGCCGGTGCGAATATGGTGGCCAGCGCAATGAAGAAAAAACTTCCCGCGCTGATGCCGAGAATGCCCGGCGACACCATCGGATTGCGCAGGATGCTCTGCATGAGCGCGCCGGAGACGGCGAAGGCGCTGCCCGCAAGCACCCCTATGGTGGCGCGCGGCAGGCGAAAGCCGCTGACGACGTCGCGCAGCAGATCGTCATTATACGCAAAGGAGCGGATGATGTCGCCAACCCCGATCCGGGCCTCGCCATGCGCCATATTGAGCGCGAAAGCGGCGACGAGCGCCATGACGCCCGCCCCGATCATGCCCAGTTCGCGCAAGCATTGCCGCGGCACGCTCACGTCAGAAGCGCCTTGCGGACATCGCGCAGAAACAGCCGCGCGCTCAGCGGGCCGTTGTGGATCAGCCGGTAGGGAATGGGCTGAAAGCGGTTCTCGCGCACGAAACGCAGATTGCGCCACACCGGCGTCGCCATGAGATTGGCCACACCCTTCTCATTGAAGGGCATGTAGAGAAAATCGGCATCCTGCAAGGCGATCAGCGTTTCGGCGGTGGTGACGTTGAAGCCTTTTTCGAGATAGCGGTCGTCATCATAGGCATAGGCGAAGCCGCAACGCTGCAAAAGCTGCGCCGGCAGCGCATTGCGATTGAAGAGCATGATTTCGGCCCCTGTGACGCCGGCATTGACATTGCCCAGCACGACAGGACGCTTGTCCAGCCCTTTCGCGACGACACTTTGCTTCATTTCCGCAAGCGTTTCATCGAGAGACGCGAGGAAATCGCCGCATTCCGCTTCCCGTCCCGTCAGACGCGCGACGGCACGCAGCGTCTCGACCATATTCGCCATCTGGTCGGGTTTTCCGGCTGGATAGGAAAGGAATGCCGCCACCGGCGCGATTTCGCCAAGCAGGGTGCGACTTTTCTGGATGCTGTTGGCGCTGCCGAGGATCAGATCCGGCTCAAGCGCCATGATGAGTTCGATATTGGGTGCGGAAGACAGACCGAGATCGGTCACCTCGTCCGAAAGCCGGGGCTCGGCATCGCCGGTGAAGCGGCGATAATTGGCGGGGCCCGTCATTCCGACCGGTTGCAGGCCCAGCGCCAGAAGAAATTCCGCACTCTGCTGGTCAAGCGCCACCACCCGCCGCGCCGGCTGCGCCAGGCATGTTTCACCCAGTTCGCTCACCGCACAGACGCGCGCCGCAAAAGCCCCTTGCGTGGATGCGGCGAAGGCGGCGAAGGCGGCAAGCCCGCAAGCGAAGCTTCTTCTCGACATCATCATCAGATTTTGCGCGGGATACCCGGTACTTCTAGTGCCGGGAGGGATAGCGCGTCGCTCGCAGAGCGACTCGGTTACGCCACCGCCTGTCCCGCTCCTCCTTTTAGTTGGTGAATAGTCGGGGTGAGGTGATAGCCGTAGCCATCACCGCGTTGTATCACGGTGCAGTGTTTGTGCGAAATGCCCTGCACGGCACCCTGGTCGGTCTGGATATTGAAACTGCCGGTTTTGCGCACCGCGACGCGGCCCGTATAGGTACCGGCCTTTTTGCCGCTAGGCACCACGGCTTTCACTATGTCGCCGGTTTGAAAGCCCCGCACCTGCTTCTGGCGCATCAGATAGCCACGCGGAAAACCATATTTCGTCAAGCGGGTGCGCTGGTAGTTGCCGCGCCCGGTGCATTTGATCGTTAGCGTCGGGGCTGTCCAGTCGTGCAACCTGCCGAAAGCGCCCACACAAGCCGCATCCAGGGCGTGAGTCTTAGGAATGCCGAGTCGCTGACGGTTGTATTTAGTGCGACCACCGCTGGCGACTGCCACCGGCAGTCCCGTCGTTTTAAGCGCATTAAACAGTGCCCAGCGCGTGGCATTAACCGCACTGGCATCGCGCAGCGGTTGCTTGAGCTGGCGTTGTACCCGCTCCAGCCGTGCGTCCGCTGATAAGCCGTTAGCCTTGAGGCGTTTTCTCAGCCCCTTGTCACGGGAGAAAAAGTCCGCCAACGGCAGCGAACCCTTAGCCTGATTGCAGGGGTGGCAGCTAAGGGTCAAGTTGCTGACCCGGTTGGAACCACCGCGTGAACGCGGCACCACATGCTCAATCTCCAGCGGTGTGTCGCCGGTGCCACAATAGGCACACTCACGGCCCCATTTTGCCAGCAGGTACTCGCGTACCTCGTAGCCCAGCAAAGTACCTTGCTGGTACTCGACCCCGCTAATCTCCGGGTTGTCGAGCTTCTGGGTATCAAAGCGCACCAACTCCTGGCTGATGGCCGTGACGGGGGCTAGCTTGCTGAGTCGTTCTACCCAGGCCATGACCGTATCCACTCGATGTTGCAGGCTGGGGGCCAGCCAGCCTTTGGGCTTGGTGCGATTGTTGAAGCGCGGGGCGCGATAACGCAGATTCTTTGACCGGCGACGCCGCCGAAAGCCACGGCGCTGCTCCAGTGACTTCTTGATCTGATAGCCACGATGCACCAGGTCAAATAAGCACAATACATGCCGTTGCGGGCCGTCTGATTCGGTGCTGTCCGTTTCACGCATCAACGCCAGCCCGGTCGTTTTGCTGCCAGGGTCGATGCCCAGGCGAAGCGGTTGCGTGTCACCACCCACCCGATCTTTCAGCCGGATCGTGAACGGATAGCGCTTATGTACCACGGCACGACCACGCGCCAACAGCAACCGGGCGCGCTTTTCGCTGCACGGCATCAGTGGCCGCTTGTGTTTATCCCATACGAAAACCGCCATGCGATTTCCTCCTAATCAATGCCCTTACGGGCCTGGTGTCGCAGGGCTTTCGCCCCGTCTCCCCTCGGGAAGGTTGATAACCGGCTCCTGCCAACGATATGGCTATCGGCAGCGATCAAGACCTTCGGCGTTTTACCCTGCGCCAGCATGATCCTGACCTTTCAGAGCGCCAAACTGAGGAAGCATTTGGCGGTGAGTCTTGGCGACCTGTTATCAACGTAGCGGGTTGGCTACCGCTTTCCCTGGTCAACCGGGCTTGCTTTTACAAGCCTCCGGCTTCAGCCGGAGGTAATTGACTGCGGCACACTTCTTTCCATAACGATCTGTTCTTCGGCGTTTTGTGCGGGGACGATCTGTCTGGGAACGAACCATGGGCATCCCGAAACGGGATCGTCATGTATTTCCGCCTCGATCTCGAAAACCCGGTGCAGGATCGACGGGGTGATAACGTCCCGCGGTGCACCGTCGGCGACGATGCGGCCATCGCGCAGCGCAACGATGCGATCGGAATAGCGCGCCGCCAGATTGAGATCGTGCAGCACCATGACGATGGTGCGGCCATGCGCGCGGTTGAGTTTGCGCAGCAGTTCGAGAACGTCGAGCTGATGCGCGATGTCGAGATAGGTCGTCGGCTCGTCGAGAAACATGATCTGCGTCTGTTGCGCCACCGTCATGGCGATCCAGACCCGCTGCCGCTGCCCGCCCGAAAGCGCATCCACCGGCGTATCGCGCCACGGTGCGACGCCGGTCATAGCCATGGCGTGCTCGACCGCCGCCCGGTCTTCCTCCGTCGTCAGGCCGAAAAGCCCCTGATGCGGCGCACGGCCATAGGCGACCAGTTCGTGAACATTCAGGCCCTCGGGAACGACCGGCCCCTGCGGCAGGATCGAGAGCCTGCGCGCGATGTCGCGCGTCCGCATCTCTCGAATATCCCTGCCATTGAGCAGAACCTGTCCACCCAAAGGGTCGAGCAGCCGACCCAGCCCCTTGAGCAATGTCGATTTGCCCGACCCGTTGGGGCCGACAAGCGTCGTCACCGTGCCTTTCGCGATGGAAAGACCGACGTCATGAACGATGGTTTTCGTCTGATAGGCCAGATCGAGGCCTGCGGCCGCAATCGAGGTCTGGTCCGGATCGACTGTCATGGCGTAAACACCGGCACCGGCGGTTCGTCCGAACCGCCGGTGCGCTCCTGTCAGAATTTGATATTGAGGGAACCGATGATACTACGCCCGTCGACATAATCGCAATAGCTGGCGCTGGTGCAGCCGCCGACAGCTTTTTTGTCGGCAAGATTAGTCACCGACACCGCCAGTTTCGACCCGTCTAGATTGGGCGAAAGCCTGCCGAGCTCGTAGGCCAGCATCGCATCGCCCAACGTATAGGCCGGAATGGGCTTGAGATTGTCGTCATCGGCATACATGCTTCCGACATAACGCACGCCGCCACCCAGCGTCAGGCCGTCGAGAACGCCTTCGCGGAAGGTGTAGTCGAGCCAGGCCGAGGCCATATGATTGGGCGTATTGGTCGTCCTGTTGCCCTCATAGCCGTCATTGCTGCTGGTAACCTCGGCATCCATATAGGTATAGCCGAAGGAGGCATTGACCTTCTCGGTCAGGCTGATCTTGCTTTCAAGCTCCAGCCCGCGCACACGCACTTCGCCGGTCTGTACCGAAAAATTGCCGCAATCGGGCAGATTGGGCGCCGCCGCGCAGGTATGCTCATTGTCGGCCGTGGTCACATTCGTCCGCTTGAGATCATAGAGCGAGGCGGTGGACACGCCATTGAACCATTGCGGTTCGTATTTCAGACCGATTTCCCATTGCTTGCCTTCGGTCGGCTTGAAAGTCTCGCCATAATAATCCGTACCGGAAGTCGGCTCGAACGATGTCGAATAGCTGACATAGGGCGCAAGACCGTTATCGAAGAGATAGAGGAGACCGGCGCGGCCCGTCAGGGCATCGTCACGCGTTTCCGTTGTCAAATCGGTGAGAAAATTATCGTTGGTGGTGTTCGCCCAATCCTGACGCAGGCCGGTCAGCAGGCGCCAGTTGCCCAGAGACATCTGGTTTTGCGCATAAACACCATATTGCTCCAGCACGACATTGTTGTCAGTGCGGCGCGCCAGCGTGGGCAGGCTATAATTGCCGTAAACCGGATCGAACAGATTGAGATCGAGACTGGAATTGGTTCCGGAGAGTGAAAGATTGTCCGAGGAAAACCGGCGATAATCGAAACCGGCGATCAGTTCGTTGCGGGTATCACCAATGTCAAAATCATATTTCAGGCTGTTGTCGGCTGCGATGCCGCGCGTGGTCGCCGCCTGATTAAGCGCCGGCCGGCTGACCGTTTTCTGATCGGCTTTCAAGGCACCGAGTCTGAAGGAGGTCGAATTGACATCGACATAGGTGAAACGCAGGTTCTGGCGAAATTCCAGATCCTCGTTCAGCTTGTGCCTGAAATCCGAACCGACATAATATTGCTTGCGGTCGTAATCGCAGAAAGTTGGATCGCAGGTATAGATCCCGCGCGGAAACTGACCGTTGATATTGGGCAGGATGGTTCCGACCGCAGGCAGATAGCTGCTCGAATTACCTTCCGGATCGCGCTGCAACGCCGCCCTCACCGTCCAGTTCGTGTCCTCCGAAGGACGCCAGGTGAAAGACGGAGCGATGGCGTAGCGCTCTGTCTCGCCATAGTCCGAATCGAGATCGGCCCTGCGGCCGACGCCGGCAATGCGATAGCTGAACGTTTCATCCGCGGAAACGCCGTTCCAGTCTATGGTCGTTTCAAGGTGTTTGTCGGTGCCGACACTAAAGCCGATCTCGCGGTCGTTATTGCCCAGCGGGCGCTTGGACACCATATTGATCAGGCCGCCGGAACCGTTCTGGCCATAAAGTACCGAAGCGGGCCCCTTGAGAACCTCCACACGCTCCAGCAGAAACGGGTCCACCTGCGCGACAGCGAGCGTACCCGAAGGTGTGAGCTGGGTTCCGTCAAGGTAGATATTATTGATGCTGTAGAAGCCGCGAATGCGGATTCGGTCGAAATAGCTGGTGCTTGGCTGGAATTCGGTCACCACACCCGGCGTATAGCGCAGCGTTTCCGCAAGCTTGGAGGGTTTCAGCGTCTCGATCTGCCGTGCCGTCACCACATTGATCGTCTGCGGCGTTTCCAGAATGGGCGTGTCGGTCTTAGTCGCGGTCGCGGAGCGATGCGCGACGAAGCCTTGCGCAGGGCCCCAGGCGTTCTCGCCCTGCCCGTTGACCACGATGGTCGAAAGAACGGTGGACCCATCGGGCGCAATGCCTGCGCTCCCCTCCCTCGGCAGCGGTTCCAGAGTGACGGTGTCCGAAGATGTGAACCGATAGGAAAGGCCGGTGCCTGCCAGAAGACGGCTAAGCGCCTCCTCACGGCTCATATTGCCACGCACCCCTTTCGTCTGCTTGCCGCGAACCAAATCGGCCGGATAAAGAACCTGAAGATTGGCATTGTCGCCGAAGCGCGAAATCGCAGCCCCCAGGGGACCGGCAGGCACCGAATAAGAGGCCGGGACGGTTTGCGCCATGCTTTGGGTGGCGTAAAGCGTAACCGCCAGTAAAGCCGAGGACGATGCAAGAAGGGCAATCGCCATCTTTCGCATATGCGCCTTCATGGTCCCGCCGGTCAGAAATCCGGTTTGCCGCATCATTTCCTTCTCCCTCTCCTGTCTGTTTGCAGCCCGCTCGGGATGCTTTCAGAAGGAAGACGTATTCCGCGGCATTCCACCTCACCCTAAATATGAAAAAAATTATCAGGAATTATGCGGATGACGTTTTGACTCAAAACGGGATTACGTCCCACGCAGCAAAACGAGATAATCCGTAAGCCTCACCGCCCTGACCGGCAAGGTCTCGGTTATTGTGGTCAGCACCGCATCGGGTTCGGCAATATTGAAAATTCCGCTCACGCGCAGATCCATGAGCTTCGCATCGAGAATACGAATCGTACCGCTGCGGTAGCGGTTCACATCGGCGACGACCTGCTGCAACGGACGATCCTCGAAAATCAGCTTGCCGCGACGCCAGGCCAGGTCGCTTTCCACATCGACACGCGCGATTTGCTGCATACCGCCGGGGCCGTAGGAGACGCTCTCTCCCACGTTCAGGACAGCGGACGACCCGTCCGGCGCGGTCACTGAAACCGCGCTTTCCTCCACCGCCACGGAGGCATTCCCACCCCATTCGTGCACCGAGAACCGGGTGCCGAGCGCCGTTGCCGTACCGGAAGCCGCCTCGACGACGAAGGGACGATGGGCGTCCTTCGCGACAGCGAAAAAGGCCCGTCCGCCAGCGTCAGGCTCCGCTGCTCGCCGGTGCCGGTGCTGTAATCGGCGAGAAAACCGGCCGGTAATCCATTAATTGCCGTAACGGCCGCAAGACCCGCCGCGGTGGCAAGTCCGCCTGCAAGGAAGGCACGGCGGCCTGGCCTGCGCCCGAGCGGCGGCTTGCGCATGGTGAGCGGCAATCGCGGATCGGCCACCTTATCGAAATCGGACCATATACCGGAAATGCGCTCATATTCAGCGCGGTTGTCATCGGAAGCCGCAAGCCAGCGTCTATGGGCGCGCAACTCGGCATCGCCCGCATCGCCCGAATTGACCCTGACAAACCATGCAAGGGCTTCGTCTTTCGCCTTCTGTTTTGACAATATGCGTTCGTAGCCACCGCCGTTCAACGGGTTTTCCTCTCGAAATGAGGTTCCCGGCAATTGCCGGTCTTAACCCTGTTGACGAATCTGCAATCGCTACACCTCATCATCGCACATGGCTTTTTCATCAGTTCAGCCTTTCATCCAGTCTGGCTCGAGCGGTCGCAAGCGCCTTGATGATGAGTTTTTCCACGGCACTTTTCGTTATTCCGAGCCGCTCGGCGATCTGCGAATGGCTGAGACCGTCGAACTTATGCATGAGAAAAACCTCCCTCTGCCGGGGCGGAAGATTTGCAACGACGTTTTCGAGAATGGCGATGCGTTGGCGGAAATCGGCCGTCTGCTCCGGCGAGGCATCTGCGCAAAGTGAATCACGATCGCCCAGTGGCTCGAAATAGCGCGTTTGCGCGCTTTTTCTGCGCAAATGATCGATGGCGATATTGTCCGCCATCCGGAACACATAGGCCCGCAGATTCTGCACATCCATATCCGGCGGCATTTTTTCGGCACGCAGATAGGTATCCTGAACGACGTCGTGAATATCCGTGGCTGTCCCGAAGCGGCGCGCAAGATGCTTGACCAGATCGCCATAGCTTTCCGTCAACACCTGAACGATCGTTTTTTTCTTATTTTCAGCCACGTCGACAAGACCGGAAACAATGAGTGGGAGGAAGAGACTATCTTGGCGTAAGCCTCTTAGACGTAAGCTCTGTCTCCGTCAAACTGGATTATCATCGTCATATTTCAGCATACAGATACGACTGCGTGAGAAATGCCTGCCTTCATCCGGCTTTACCCATCAGACCGCCTGCCAGTCCATGCGGCGGATAACGATCTTTTCCACTTCCTAAATTGGCCATTAAGATCACGCCGACACCGATCACCAGCAACATCGACAATCGAAATCGGCGCGCTTGCAAAAAGGTTGTGCACCGGCGGGTAGATAGGTGAAGGCCAGTTGCGCCAGCACGACGACGCCAATGGCCGCGAGAACGACCGGCGTCCGCTTCATGCCGACAAAACTGAAAGACGAGGCATGAAGATAACGGATTTTGAAAAGATAGAAGATTTCCATCACCACCATCGCATTGATAACTGTAGTGGTCAACTAATTCCGGACAGTTTGTTAAGTCTTTTTTCAGCTAGCTCCGGTGGCAGGCCGGCGTTGTAGCTGTGCGGACGCTGCCTGTTGTAGTAGCTCATCAGATAGCGGCCTATGTCTCTCGTTGCTTCATACAGGTCGCGGTAACCCTGCTTAGGCATCCATTCGCTTTTAAAGCTGCGGAACACCCGCTCCATTGGGGCGTTATCCCAACAGTTCCCTCGGCGGCTCATGCTCTGAACCATTCGTTTGCGCCATAGCTGCTGCTGATAAGCCAGGCTGCTGTACTGGCAACCTTGGTCGGAGTGGAACATCACGCCTTTGGGCTGGCCTCGCAGGTTATAAGCCATGTTCAGTGCTTTGATTGTCAGCGCGCTATCAGGCGACTGCGATGTGGCCCAACCGATTACCCGTCGGGCATACAAGTCAATGACGACCGCCAAGTAAGCCCACTGCTTACCCACCCACACATAGGTGATATCACCGCACCAGACCTGGTTGGGAGTCTGAACGTTAAACTCACGCTGCAGATGGTTTTCAACCATCGGATGTGCAGCGCCCGCCGCTTTGTAGTTATGGCGGCCTGGCTGTTTGCTGGCCAGCCCGGCCTCTTCCATGAGTCGAGAGACTTTATAACGGCCCACCATCAGGCCCATTAGTGCCAATTGAAAAACAACCGTTCGGCTGCCCGCCGATTGGTTGCTGGCATTGAACAGTGCTGCCACCGTTGCGCGCAGGTGAATCCTTTCAACATCGATTAGATCTTTTCTTTGTTCCTGTTCGTAATACGTGGAAGCAGGTAAGCCGAACAGGCTGCAAAGCGCACGAACCGGCAAACGGTGTTTGAACGAACCAATCAGCGCTTGAGCTTGAACTCGTCCGTCATCAAGAGCGCGGTAGCCTTTTTTAGGATGTCTTTCTCCAGCTCAAGACGATCAACGCGCTTCTGAAGCTCTTGGATCTGCCTTTGCTCCGGCGTTAGCGCTTTGCGTCCCTCGGAGATGATTCCCAGCTTTTCCTTCTTGTACTGGTCAATCCAGCGACGCATCGCTGTGGGCCCAATATCCAATGCATCACAGGCTTCTGTAACGGAATAGCCTTTGTTTAGTACCAAGTTCACGGCTTCAAGCTTGAACTCCGGGGTAAACGCTCGACGTTGATTCAAAATAGACACCTCATTCATGGCGCTACTATAGCGCCTCTATGGAGTGTCCGGATTCATTAAGCCACTACAAACCAGTGTTCTGGCGACATCGAGTTCATATCCACGGCTCGCGGCATACTGGGGTCGTTTGCAGGAGGGGGCGGAATCCTACGCTAAGACTTTGGCCAGCGATATTCTCCGGTGAGATTGATGTGCTCCCATCCGAGAGGTGAGACGTGAGCCAGAACATCGGGCGATATCAGTTTTCCATCGCGTTTCTGGTTAGCGACGACTTCACCCAGCTTCATGGTGTTCCAGAAGATGATAATTGCCGCGAGCAGGTTCATGCCAGCGATTCGGTAGTGCTGGCCTTCGGCGGAACGATCGCGGATTTCGCCCCGGCGATGGAAGCTGATGGCCCGCTTCAGCGCGTGATGTGCCTCGCCCTTGTTGAGCCCTATCTGGGCGCGGCGTTGCAGATCGGCATCCAGAATCCAGTCGATCATGAACAGGGTGCGTTCGATGCGGCCGACCTCGCGCAAGGCCGTGGCCAGTTCGTTCTGCCGCGGATAGGAAGCGAGCTTACGCAAGATTTGGCTGGGCGCGATGCTTCCAGCGGCAATCGTAGCGGCGATGCGCAAGATATCAGGCCAATTCCGCTCGATTATGGCCTGATTGATCTTTCCGCCAATCAAGGTCTTCAAATGCGTCGGCGCGGACGAAGGATTGAATGCATATAGCCGCTTGGACGGAAGATCGCGAATCCGCGGGGCGAAGCGGTAGCCGAGAATGGCACATGCGGCAAATACGTGATCGGTAAAGCCACCCGTGTCGGTGAAATGCTCGCGGATATTGCGACCGGCATCGTTCATAAGCAGACCATCGAGGATGTATGGAGCTTCGCTCGCCGTTGCAGGAATCACCTGGGTTGCGAACGGCGCATACTGATCCGAGACATGACTGTAGGCTTTCAGGCCCGGGGTATTGCCATATTTAGCGTTGACCATATTCATGGCCTCACCTTGCTCTGTGGTGACAAAGAACTGACCATCGCTCGAAGCCGACGTACCCATGCCCCAAAACCGGGCCATGGGTAACGCCGCTTGCGCTTCGACAACCTTGGCCAGCGCCCGGTCGTAGGCTTCGCCTTCGACATACCATCGCCCTATGCGGATCAACTCCCAGAAAGTGTGGGTGTTCGTCGCGTCGGCCATCTTGCGCAGGCCGAGATTGACCCCCTCCGCAAGGATGACGTTCATCAGCCCGATCCGGTCAGCGCAAGGCGCTCCGGTGCGCAGATGCGTGAACGCTTCCGTGAAGCCAGTCGCTGCATCCGCTTCCAACAAGAGATCGGTGATGCGCGTGGGCGGGATCTGCTTGTAGAGATCAAGCACTAGATCTTCGGCGCCTGTCGGCGCGGCGGCTTCGAGCTTCTCAATATGCAGGACGCCGTTTTCGAGCGACCCGCCGGGAATCGTGCCCGAGCGTGCCGCACGGCCAAGCTCGCGCAACCGCATGTCGAGGCGAGCGTGCCGGTCTGCCAGCCATTCCTCCGGCCGCAATGGTACGGCGAGACGGCCGCTTTCCGCCACGGCTTGCGCCGGAACAAGTGCGTGTTTCAGATCGCCATAGCGCCGGGACTTGGCAAGCCAAACGTCCCCGGAGCGGAACGCATCGCGCAAATGGAACAGCACCGCGATCTCCCAGAGGCGACTATCACCAGCCGTCTGGGCACGAAGATGGCGATGCCATTTGGAGCTCGGTCGCAGGAAGCAGGTCAGCGCGGGATCGTTCAAACTAGTACGCAGGGCCGTCACCGCTTCTAGAAGCGGCAGCGCGACTGGCGCAGCCCGCAAATCGAGCAAGCGCAACATGCGAGGAGCGTACCGGCGGAAACGGTGATAGCCGTCGAGCACATGATTGAGCGGATCGGCAGTCATGGTGGCGGTTAGCCTGGCAGCCATCGCGACAAGAGTTTTAAATCCATCCCACCCTGATCCGCTCGCGATAACGTCGTTCAGCGACTGGCCGTCATCTCGTGCATCGACCAGGGCCCCTCCAATTGCAGCGAAGGATTTCAGGGTGTCGCGCACCGCGTTCGCCTCGTCAGCGACCTTCGCTTGGCAAATGCGCTCCGACGCCCGGTAGAGACGGCCGACGATCCGGTCGTGGGTTTCGACCACGGCATCAGCAAGCATCGCCTGCCATTCAGACGCGCACACCGCCAGAATCGCAAGCCGCCTGTCTTCCGGGAGATCACGCATGCCGTCGGCGTAATACCGTTCGCCCTGCCTGCGCAAACGCGTCACCCGATGAGCAGGAACACCAGCAAGCATATCCTCGGGAAGATCGACACGTTGCAGATACTCGAGCCGGTCGAGCAGCCGGTTGGCCGACGACGAGTTCGAGCCGAGCTCGAACTGACGCAGCCATACGAAACGGGTCACCCGATCGTCAGCCGTCTCCTCTAGCAATGCCAGTAACTGTTCCCGGATAGGCATGGACAACCGATCGGCAATCCGCGCCTCGATTTGCCGCTCGGCATCGACCAGAGCCGTGGCGCAGAGGCGCTCGATCGTGGATGTCGCGGGAAGAACCGTGCGGGTGCGACGGCATTCAGCCACAAAGCGACGGGCAATATCCTCGTTCGACACCGCTATCTCGGCTTCCCGGAACAGCCAGTCCTTCAATTCGCGCGCACCACGTCCAGAGAATGTGCGGAATCCGTAGAGCGCCCGCAACTCCGCCAGATGCTCATGTCGCGTCTCCTCACGGGCGGCATAGTCAACCAGATCCTCGGCATGCAAGCCGAGTTGTGCGCCGATAAATTCGACGACCTCTGCTGGAATCAGTTCGCCGGGTGCCAGCACCCGACCGGGATAGCGCAGGACGCATAATTGCAGGGCGAAGCCGAACCTGTTGTGTGGACGGCGGCGAAGCTTGATGTGGCCGAGGTCTTCATCACTCAACGTATAATGCTTGAGTAAATCCACCTGCGAGATTGGCAGACGCAGCAGCGCGTCCCTTTGCCGATCAGTGAGAGTGACGCGACGCGGCATCCATGTTCCTTTATCAAAATTCGAGGATGTTCAAGACGCTTTGTTTATGAAGCTGGTTGAGATACATTTCCAGCGATCAAATCATTTGTGGCAAACGCACCGCCTCAAACCACCGTTTGTGTAACAGGGAATAACAGGCAATGAACCAACGTGACCCGGATGAGAACGGTTGGCTTAGCTCTTCTCAAGCGTGGATCGACAGAATGCCAGATGCCGGCGATTTCGCGCGCGAGTTCATCCTCGACAAGCCGATGCTGGAACGAGCCGAATTGTCGGGCGCGGCAAAAATGTTGGATATCGGCTGCGGCGAAGGACGGTTTTGCCGTATGGCAAAGGAGATCGGTATCGATGCTGTCGGAATTGATCCAATCGAACCGTTTATTGAAAGAGCACGAAACCGTGATCCAGCTGGTAAATATCTCAACGCTTTTGCCGAGAAATTGCCTTTCTATGATGAAGAGTTCGACCTCGCAGTATTCTACCTGAGCCTTATCGACATTGACGACATACACACGGCGGTTCGAGAAGCCACTCGCATTCTCAAGCCCGGCGGAAGAATTCTGATCGCAAACCTGACAAGTTTCTGCACTTCCAATGGCACAATTGGGTGGATCAAAGGCGAAGACGGTCGTGCGTACCATCCTCTTGGAAACTATTTTGGTGAACGGGCAGAGTGGTTCGAATGGGATGGCTTGCGAGTGCGAAACTGGCATCGCCCCTTGAGCACTTACATGTCTGCATTGCTTGATGAAGGCTTGAAACTGACGTTCTTCGATGAACCGAGACCATCTAGGGGTCCACAAGACAGGGTGCAAAGGTATCTCACGACGCCATTCACCATGGTCATGGAATGGCGGAAATGTTAATCGGCTATGGACGCATTTCCAAAGCTGATGGGTCTCAGTCGCTCGACCTGCAACGCGATGCCTTGAGCGCTGCCGGCGTCGAACAAAACAAGATCTATGAGGATCGCGCTTCCGGCAGCCGTGAGGATCGCCCTGGTCTGACCGCCTGCCTCAAAGCATTGCGTGACGGCGATGTGCTGGTTGTCTGGAAGCTTGACCGTCTCGGGCGGTCTCTTGCCCATCTGGTCAACACGGTGAAGGATCTGTCTGATCGCAATATCGGTTTGCGGGTGCTGACCGGAAAGGGCGCTCAGATCGACACCACAACAGCATCCGGCCGCATGGTCTTCGGCATTTTCGCAACCTTGGCCGAGTTCGAGCGTGACCTGATCCGCGAGCGCACCATGGCCGGTCTCGCTGCTGCAAGAGCGCGCGGTCGCAAAGGGGGCCGAAAATTTGCCCTCACCAAAGCACAGGTCCGTCTCGCACAGGCCGCCATGGCGCAGCGCGACACTTCCGTTTCCGATCTTTGCAAGGAACTTGGGATCGAGCGCGTCACTCTCTATCGCTATGTCGGCCCGAATGGCGAACTAAGGGACTACGGTAAGCGCGTTCTCGGCTTAACGTAGGATTTCGCCCCCTCCCGCAAACGCCCCCAAGATAAACCGCGACGACCAGCGATAGGACAGCGGCAGACTGTCGAGCATGTCGAGAATGCCGGGGTACGAGTTTCCGGGGAAACCTTCGATAGCCACACACGACACAAACTTGTCGCCGACCTTGGGCGTGTCGCCCGGCCACAGCGTGGGATAGCCAAGCCACGCATCCAGATACATCGGGCAGTCAGGAATACGCAGCGCGATAGGTTCGTCTGTCAGCGTGTAATGCAGGTAGTTCACCAGTTCATCACTCTGATAGGCGTCTTCGCCCTCGCCCACTGTAATCGTCGCCATACGGCGCATATGCAGCAGATCGCCGACACCATCGTGCAGGTCATCGAGCTTTTTCTTGAAGTCCAGTAGCAGGCGGTCGGCCGGGTCGCTGTCGTCTACGCCATCATCGTCGTAGACCATTTCGGCCAATTTCGAGTCGCGGCGACTTGGCGGGAGGTAGGTCAGAATCAGCGCATATTCACTCTCGAATAGCGATTGATCCTTGACGAAAGTTGACCGCCGTTCGGCGTCAATCAGAGCCGTGATCGGCTCAGGGAAATGAGATTCATCCGGGGCCGGATAGCCCGGCGATGCCAGCCGGGACGCATCAGTCCAAACCGACCAACCAGAGCCGAAGCGCGCCAGATATTGATTGACCAAGGCGGTCAGGTAGTTGCGTTCTGACGTGGTGGCGGATGCTGCATCATCACCACGAAAGAAGAAACCAGCCATCAGCGAGCCGTCCTTGCCCAGCACTACGCCTTCATCAATCAGCGCGGCGTAGTTGAGCAGGTCGGGCAAGCCAGCGGCTTTGCTACGGAAGGGTGCTAACGCAAGCATGTCCGCTCCTTATCAGTAGATACGTGGCGACTTGGCCACACGATGGGGCCGTGAGAACGGCCCGTAATAGTTCCCGTACTTGAGCTGGCGAACGTAGACCTTGCTCATGTTCGGGTCAGCCTTCGCCATCTTGCGAAGGCCGTAGACGCAAACCAACCAGATGCACGTTCCGAGGATCGTGGCGGGCCAGTTCATGGCCGACACGATCAGGCCGCCCGCAACAAGCATGGAGAACAGCATTAGCTCGCGCTCGCCACCCCATACCTGTTGCGGCCGGTGCAGTGCCCGGTGGAAAGGCGTCAATCTACGCGCTTCCTCGACTTGCATTAGCGACCCCCTGCACCCGGCAGTGCGGCGGCCTGCGCTTTCGATGCGCTGGCCAGATCGTCAGCGGTGATTGCTGCGTCAGCCGGGATTACTGCGCCCGAGAACATGGTGCCGGTAAGCAGGTTTTTGGCGAAAACGATGATGCAGACAACGAGGATCACGTAGATGATGCGGCGGGTAAACTCGGAGATTTCACCGCCCCAAATCAGGGTCGCGCCGCACGCGATGATGCCGAGCAGTGCAATACCGAAGGCCACGGGGCCGCTGATCGACTGGACGAGCTTGGCAATCGGGCCTTCCCACGGCAGACCCGAGCCGCCGCCCTCGGTGGCGTTTGCCGCGTGCGCGGGTTCGGCACCAAAGAGAAGGGCCACGCACAGAGCGGCCATCAGCCAGAAGTAAGGGCTTGTCAGTACGGCCCGAGCCTTCGATGCGAAGGTTGGAGCCGACGACGCCACAGGCGAAGCGAACAGGGCATTTGTAGTCATGTGATGTTTTCCTAAAACGTTGTCAGTGTTGAGAAAAGTTGCAATTTAGTGTGCATTAGATTGACTATCTGCGTAGCGGACTACCCATGAATCTGATGCGCTTTGTGTATATATGACATTTCCCCTCGTTGAACTTGCTAGGGCTTCTTTTCCAAACCCTTCAGACAAATTAGTTAGCTCAGAAGGTTTTACGATTTGCAAAACACCATTTTCATGAGTAGCCGAAAGACCACCGCAAATTTCGCCTCTTGAGCTAACGCATCGGGGCAGGCTCTCGATTCCATCCCTTTGAATATCGTGGGCTATTCGGTCGGCAAAAGAGCGAGCCTGCGCAATATTGAAAATATTTATGCTATCTAAGCTAATTGTGCGGCTGGCCACGCCAGAACTTTCGGTAATGTGATCTAAAACCTGCCATCTAATAATCTCTGGTGTTTCGGAAAAAACATAGCGAGCATAGCCGTTGGCAAATGGAATGGTAATTAGCGCGATAATTAGGGGTACCGAGACAATGCCAATCCACTCCACACTACGGGGCAAAACACCACTTTTGGATTGCCATGACCGACATAGAGGGCATTTTGATGCACGATCATGAATCGATTCTTTGCATTTCAAGCAGGCTTTCATCGCAATATCTCTTTTTCATTTGTTGGTTGCTTTCGGCAGACGCCCTGGTTGGGCGGCTAGCGAAAGCCCCCTGTGTCAGGGGCTTTTCCTATGACTTGTTCATTTCTTTTTCTAGCTTGAGGCCGAGACCAACAAACACTGCTCCCAAAACTAAAATGCCAGCACCGACATAGCCGCCATAGCCGTATAGTGTCGCTATATCATAAGACTCTTTAAAAACATCACTTTCAGACGCACCTATAAAACTTAGCGCTCCAAAACCCAGTAAGTAGAAAATGGCGAAACATACAAATAGCGTCCCCATTACTTTCGGTGGATTTTCCCACATGGCTTCTCGTAAGCTCTCTGCGCTTTTTGTTAAAGAGCTAACAATTAGAAGCGCTACGAAAAGCCCTAGTACCAAGGCAATAACGCCAAAGAAAATAACTAATATCGTATTCATCGTGTAGTCCTCTTTTCCATTAACTTTCGCGTGTTTTGTGTAAACGCCATTAGTTACGAGGAGTCGTCCGTAGGTATAAACGAATACCTTCAAGTACCGGGAGCAAATCTACGTCTGCTATCGCTGGGTAATATGTAGCTAGCAGTGATCCGTCATCTTTTTTGCACACTTTGATCTGTATATGCACGTTACCTGAATGCGCAAGATCTCCGAAAAATAAACAGTCACCAGCTTCTTCCTGTAAAACAACCGGCTGCCCCGGTATGCGCAAGCTGTTAACTGTCAGGACACTGGTTGCATCAGCTAAAGCCGTTGATGTAATGAACGACGTAAAACAAGCAATTGCCATTATTGCTTCGCGCCTCTGAATCATTTCTGCCACCTTCGCGGGCTCCTTTCCTCGAAAATATTGACTGTCGTCAGCCAAGGGCGTTTCCTTTAACTTATTTCCAGTAACCTGGAGCAATCCAGTATGTGGTAGCCGCAAGCAGCACTACCACTACTAAAAGAACAGCCCCCCGAGTACCGTGTTTTTTAAAATGTCTGCGGAGCATGGCTTTTCCTCAACCCTTATGGCCGGGGCTGATGGTTAAGCGCCACTCATATTCCTGGGGCCTGGCTACCCCGCCAAGTGGCGAGGGCATATAAGCTATAAACGTCCGGCTGATAACTTCTGCTTCAATATTCCCATTCACCGTGCCCATCAATATGAGGTTGTCGCCTACGGCTGGAACTGGGGCGGCGTCGGGCAATTCAAATCGGCACTGCTCCATTCCAGATTCATCGCAGATTAAAATTTCCATCGTCGTGTTTTCCTCTATCGTTGCACAGGTACGTGGGCGTAGTCGGGAAAATCAGTTTTGATTTGTTCGATTGCCGCATCTATGGCCTTAGTGTCAGGCATCGACCGGAAGCCCCCAATGCCACCGCCCGCGTTGCGTGCTTCGCTATCCCACTCGTCGAAACGGTCGATTATGTGAACGCTTAGCAGCTCGCCGCGTCCATCCCGGAGCCAAACCTCATTCCACATTTTGTTACCCTTCTCAGGGCGCTGGGGGCCTGTGACGATGATGGTTGCCCCATTCAGCGAATGTTCACGATCACGCTCTGCCTGCCACTTTAGGTAAGAGTCCTTCTGCTGCTGGGTGATCTCGTTGGGGTCAATCCCTGCGAACTCCATCTGTTTGGCGGCTAGCCCAGGGATTCCCCCGCTTAAATCAGCGCGCCCGTTGAGACGGAAGCCCTCAGCGAAAATGATGTTGTAACCTGACGCGCTGATTTTGGTTCGGCTGCCCAAATGCTGGTACATAGCTGCCAGACAGGTTTCGTAGGAATACTGTTCTTTTGTGGCCATTAGATGTTTTCCTTCAACTATTGGAAAGTTCGTTAGAAGGGAATATTTGCACTGGACTTTGCAGCTTCCCACCCAAGCTCCCAGGCTGGGAATGTAGCTTCGTCATCACGTTGGTGTGGGTTTGATTCCTTTGCCTCTCCTGCATTGAATGCAGCCTGACCCTCGTCAAATGCAGCATCACCATAAATAAGCTCACGGTCGACGTGGTACCTCGGCCATTTTCGCTTAACGGTTAACCAGTCCCCAGCAAGCCAACATTGTAGGAAAGCTGACGGATCATCGGCCCGAGCTGCGAACTCCATGGCCTCGTGATAGATCATCATAGTCCTGCTTTTTGAATAACAAACAAGCATTTATCACCTTTATAATTTGCGACTTGACTACTTCCCGTCGTTAACATAGATGTTAAATTAACATTCATGTTAACGCGGAGCGCGCCCATGACGACTTAGGTCTTTTCCTTTAACTAATCACTTCAAAATTGTGACTGGCGACTTGAACCACTGCTTCTTTTTCAGCAAGAACTCATTTTCGTGCCCAATGGCCGCAAACTGTTCTTTTGATACATGAGGTATTAGCCTTTTTCGTACATCATCCGGCAACTGGTCTTTAGTGGCCACTGCTGCAACCCCCTCAGCCTCGGCAACGCCACTCACGAACTCTTGCCATCTTTCATGAATCTGCAATGCAGGGTCTAAATAGGGTAAGCAAGCGGGGAAGTCTTTAGACTCTAGCTCTTGGCAGGTTCCTTCTATCTCCGGCCAATCATCGCAGGCGAAAGACAACAGGTATTCGACACCATCACCCAATTGTTTCCAGAACCACACCGACTCGATAAAGTCACTGGGGCTGATGTTCTTCAATTCTCTGCTTATAGCCCATGCAAGCATCGTTGCATCATGCCGCAGATCAGGGTGGTTTTTAGTCATTTGCACGCTTTTCATTTAACTTTTGTGCTTGTTGAAGATTCCGAGAACCCCGGCAGGATTGATCAGAAAAAGGCCCAACGAGAAAGCAGTCCAATTTTTAACGTCGTAGGCAAGCCCTAGTCCGAAAAGAGTGTTCAGCACCCAAATACCCGCGACACCAGCAAGTACCAAGTAGGTCACCCAAAGAATAAATAACTTCCAGATTTCCATACTTTTCCTAGCTATTTGGTTTTGAAATAGATCAATGCTGTTCGCATGAACATGAAACTGTTGAAAAGCGCCGCCACAAAGCCGAAAAACAAGCCATAAGTCGATTTAAACTCAACGCTGAGAAATACGACCAAGACGGTAGCCAGAGTCATTGAGAAGAAAAATGCAGACCAGTTGGGGCTGTTTTTCATGGGCTTTACCCTCTTTTCATTTAACTTTTGTGCTTGTTGAAGATTCCGAGAACCCCGGCAGGATTGATCAGAAAAAGGCCCAACGAGAAAGCAGTCCAATTTTTAACGTCGTAGGCAAGCCCTAGTCCGAAAAGAGTGTTCAGCACCCAAATACCCGCGACACCAGCAAGTACCAAGTAGGTCACCCAAAGAATAAATAACTTCCAGATTTCCATACTTTTCCTATCACTCTTTAGAGGATATTGCTCGGCGCCTCTGGTTGCCGAATAGTTGGTGAACCAGCCACAGCAAAACCGCCCAAACAAGCAACACATAGCCGCCATGCTGTTTCCATATCAACTCAGCCACAACGGATTGACTATCGGGCTTGGCCTGCCACCATACAAAAGTCATCTGGCACGCCAGAAAAACCATGGCTAACAAACCGGCTAAAAAAATGGCTCCAAGTAACACTTTTAACTTAGTTTTCATTCCTCCACCTTTTCCTTTAACTATTTGTCAGCGAGATTTTGGCTTTTTCTGTATACGAACGGCGCTGGTAAGACTTTTTGAGTATGGCTAGCAAAATAGCGAACAACACAACAAAGAATGCGTATTGAAGCTGCGGAGTAGTAAGCAGAGAGGAGTATTCTTCACCAGTGGCAGCATTCACCATCCATAAAACAATCTTGCTACTGAACCACGCGATAGCGCCAGTGGCTAAGATGTACAACATCACCTTCATTTTCATACTGTCACCTGTGGTTTCCTAGTGTTATTCAAAGAGCGTCTGAACACGCGCTAATACGTCATCAATGATGTGTTCAGGGACGGCCTCAACCTTGCGCGCTCCACGCGCCTCCAAGTCCAGGCTTCTGAGCTGGTTAACTAGAACAACGCCCTGTGTCTTGGTGCCTGATCCAGTTAACGGCACTGCAAAACCCGCATGTCGCGCAAAATTGCCACCCTGGGTAATCGGTGCGATAACAACAGTTCCAAACTGATTGAAGGCGGCAGGGGTTAAGACTAACGCAGGCCGAAAATCGCCTTGCTGCTCCCTGCCTTCCGTTGGATTAAGATTCACTCGCACTATGTCACCGCGCTTGAACTTTACTCGACTCATTCCTCGCGCCCTACTGGCTTCATGTTATGCCAAGCAGCAAGCTCTTCCGGTTCAGGTGCATTGGGATCGCACTGATCCAACAGCTCTTGGAGAGAGTATTTTGGTATTGAAAGGATTGGTTTGAGGACAAATTTAGTGGTGCCCTGCTCAACCTCAAGCGCGTCCCCATCGCTAAGGCCATATTTGCGCAGTAGATCAACTGGCAGTCGCACTGCCGCGCTATTGCCCCACTTCTGAATTTTGAGCTCCATGATTCATTTCCTCAACCGTGTATCTACATTGTAGACACTGAAATGAGTGATTGCAAAGCTTTAGTAGATACTTTGTATCTACAACGCAACCTCGAAAGCTTTGCGAATGATCTCTTGATCTATAGAGAGGTATGGCTTCGTATGATCAAGTTCAGAATGGCCCAAAATTGCCTGTACCGCTTCAATATCACCTGTTGCGGCTAGCACCCGAGCCGCGAGGGTACGCCGACCGCTGTGGCTGCTACCTAGCTTGATTCCCGCTTGTCGATACAAGCGGCTAAATGTCTGCTGAAGCGAATCGCTTGCCCAATACTCTTTGGGGCCTGTGGCCAATAATCGCTTTTTAATAGCTAGCTCGAAGGACTGGCCTTTGTGGGTGAGTACCAGCTTGCTATGCGGAAGAAAGCCTCTGTAGCTGGTTTCTTTAGAGCATCCCCACTGCCGGAGGTGGCGCACTTCAAGCCACTCCTCAATGGCTTTCACACACTTAGGATGGGTGAAATGAATATTTCTCGCTTTGCAGCCTTTGGTGATTTTGGCTGGCAGATACGCCTCTACGCGTATGGCACCGCTTGGGAGAAGAACATCGTCTATACGTAGCTGGGCTAGCTCTGTGACACGGATGCCGGTTGTATGCGTAATCCAGAGCAACATTTGGTCGCGCTGTGGCATACGGCCAGTGACGCCCGCGACACGAATTAAGTGGCGAAACTGCCCTGGGCGAAGCGAAGTAGCTTGGCGGGAAGGTGTGGCCATAAAGCCCTCTGTCAGGATTGATGTTTAATCGCGTGCATTCCTGAGAGAGTTGCCTGGAGGCCTCCGCATTAGCCTAACACCAGCAACCAAGCCCGTTCTAGGAAAATGTCAGGCATAAAAAACCCGCCTGGTAAACCGGGCGGGCCTTGTTCATCGAGATCAAATCACTTTCCCTGCACTTGATCAGTGCAGTTTTTACGCACTGCGCCGAGGCCTAGCAGCAGACTTGTCCATTGGCACCACATTGGATTTAGGGTTAGTGACAGCAGCACTGATGCCGTTAATAGTATCCAAGGCTTGGCGGGTTGCGTTTTCGGCACTGTTGCGGATAACCGTTTCTACACCACCAGCCAGGCGGAGACGATACTCGCGAGCTGCCGCACCATATAGCATCTGAGTGCCATCCCAAATAGGTGAACACCATGAATCTTTCATCGAGAATCCCCCTCTTTTTGAGCAAAGCGACTGCCTCGCTACGTCAACCCAAGTTTAGGCGTTCAGAGGACTGTCTACCAGCAACAGAATTGCAAGCCTAAAGGACACGGAAAATAGTTGTTCTACCCAATGGGCTACGTGTCTCCATCCAGCACCGCTTTTAGCTGCGCCATCCGCTTGGGCCCAAGCCCTTTAATGGCAATAAGTTCACTCTCGGGTGCCTAACAATTACTGAAAATGACACCTACGTTTATAAGCCCAAAAAAAAACCGACCTGTGCAAGGCCGGTTTTTGTTTTTAGGTGCCTGGTAATTAACCAACGGCACCTTATTAAGTTTTCTTTATTTATGATTATTTAGAACCGATATTTCATCAGAAAATCTTGGGGTGGTAAGTTGGCCGCTGGGCCTGTTATTGCGTTGATATGTGCCTCTTAATCAAGGTGCCCTTTTGAACTTACCCTAAAGGCCACGAAATCTTCACGTGTAGCCTCCCGGACGCTATCCCTAGGGCCAATCGATACCGATCCATTTTTCCAGTCATGGCCGCCTTTCAGCACTAAGCCGTGAAGTACCATCATTAACTGACGGTCCGGCCCCAGGAAGTAGCCAAGCGTGTGTTCATTGAGCACCACGTACTTGACGTCATTGTTTACGATCGTGCCTCTATCCGGATGTACCGGCGATTCTGACCTATACATGCATGAGCCTCTGTCTTCTTAAGCAGCTGGTCAGCACCTTCAGGGTGCTGACCCAGTCTGTTTATAGTCCCTAAGCTTAACGAGCAAGTGTCATGTGGAGCGTAAGCGCGCGTAAGTGCAACTCGCTCCCCTTACTTGCCTGCAAGTAAATATGCTTCAGTGCCGACGCGTCATCCGCGAAGATACAAAGCTCATCCTCTCTCTCTATGCTCCAGATTGTGAATCCAAATTCAGTACCATCGCTGGCAAAAAGATTCCATCCCTCACTGCGCGCTTTGGCTGAATCCATCTTGCTCCACGCGCTTTCTGAGCTTGATGCACTCAACTGAGTTGACAAGAGTTGCTCTACTGGATTTTGTTTTAACCGCTCCATTTCATCGATTTCAGCTTTGCAATAGCCGTCTTGAGCTGCATGCGTTGGACTGTAGTGCTCCAGGTCCCTCTTGCCGAGGCCCAGCAGCAGAACAATATCGTTCCATTGCTGCGAGGGTAAACTAACCGTGATGTACGTCTTTAGCTGCTCACTTTCTCTGACGATGGTATCAAAGTCGATACCATCGTCCGGTGACCAGACAGATGTCACACCACTGTTTGGCTCATACGCATCTACCTGCATCTCGCGGAATTCAACAACCGTTCCCTGATACTTGCATTCGCTACAGGTGATCAAGGACGTGTCGTCGAATTCTAAGCCAGTGGATTCGTCAACCTCGTCATCCAAAGTTGCTAAGGCTCGTGACACAGTTTGGACGCGAGATTTATATCCACAATGCTGACATGCGATACCTGCCAGGCAGTTGGTGTTGGGGGTCTCAGAAGACATGGAATTTCTCCGTTATAAAAGCTCAGTCCCCGCTAATCCCTGGATTACGAGCGACGTGTGCAAGTTATAAGCGCTCAACGGAGCGCTGTTGAAAGGCCCTAGTCCTATTGGGCAAGGGTAATCGTTTGGAAGTGCCTAGAACGCATGGAGCAAGTGCCGTAAGCGCTGAGGGCACAATATGCCAGGCGGGCGTCGTCGCCCCTAGAGGCTAGAGCACGTGGCTGGTTTAGTGAGTCGCTCAGATGAGCCTTAAAAATGCCGAGGTTCCGGCGTATTAGCATTGCGATGGGACCAAGAACCGCTGATGACCGCTATAGAGAGCCAGCATTGGCGTCCGATGCCTTCAGTGACGCTGCATGGCTTCTTGCCAGGATGGGATCGTCGATTAAAAGCTGCTTAGCAACCTTCTCTCTCAGTTCATCCATTTTTTGGTCAAAAATACCATCAGTTCCATTCTGAACCGCCTTCTGACGTGCGCATTCGTAACCTAGCAGTCCGAACGGGAAATGCTCCATGATGGCCATTTCAGTCGCTAACGTAAGGTCATTCTTCCATTGCTCACGCAAGCAAGAGTCTTCACCACCAATTTCGATTTGGCTTTGAAGCCGGCCGCTACGCGATTGTATTAATTCTTTCATGTTAACTCCTTGGATAGGAAAATTACCCACGCGTAACCCGGACCACGGGGACCGAGTTCGATGGATAAAGAGGTGGATCGCTCAGATGAGCATTTGAAATGCTGGCGCTCAGTGCCGGCAGAGATGCATAAGCGACGAGTGTCGACTACTGCAGGGTAGAATGCTGCTTTCATAGAGAGGCCAGCTACCTCTATCGCTCCCAAGAGGGAGAGAACTTTGCTTTCCGATATAAGCTTGTTCTGCACTCACATTGGAAAGCCCCCTGTGATAGGGAGCTTCATAAATTAGCATTTAACAATTTTTAAAAAAAGCTATCAGCGTTACTGCTTATTCTTCGAGTTCATGAACAGCTCTGCCAGTTTGAGCCACAATGAGCATAATCTCCCCCATTGTGTCCGCTCCCCATTGCTTACCGCTCATGACCTTTGCAATTGCATCTAATGCTTGCCCATCAGTGGCCGTCGCAGGCACACCTACCCCTTTTTCAAGTAAGAGTGCCTTGGAGGCATTGGTTATCTCTTCATCCTCCGGTAAGCGATGGTTTTCTACCATGAAGGTCATAATCCACTTGCCCATCGGTTCTGCCAATGAGCATTCCAGGTTACCGTCGAATTGCTCAACGGTTGTCAGCTCATGGAAGACTTCGTGCACTATGGCCGCCGCTTCACAGAGAAACTGCATTAGCTCGATCTCGTGTAACCCTAGTTGTAGATACGAAATTTTCGAAGCATCGTTGAATGCTTTCGACTGCCTCGCGCCTAGTGCCAAATACACAAGCGTTGTTGGTTTTACTGTATTCATGAGTAATCTCCTCATCAGAACCTGATAAACGCCTTACCAGTGGAGAGGCGCCAGCAGGGCAGTTTCATTTAAGATTTCGTGCACTACGGTAGTTGTAAAAGAAAAGCACCTGCAAACGCAGGTGCTTTCTGGTCAACCATTCTGGATCGATCAATTCCGGATCGGTGAAAACGCCTGCTCAAATTTCACAGAGTCAACGCCGTTTACCGGATTTTACGCCTTCTTTAGCTTTCCCCTATGCTGGCCATCCTTCTGGCGAGCCCATAGGAATAATAACGTGGATACAACCAGTGTTGCGGCAATAATGGCACCAATTCCATAGGAAACAGACATTATGTTAGTCCTCTTCTTCAGATTGTAACGTCTTCACTATAGCAAGCAGTTTTACAGCCAACCATCCGAAAAGGATAGAAGCTGGTAGCGTGATCACCACGACAAGAGCAGACGTTCCACTACCAATGGCCAATAAGGTAGTGTTCAGAATTCTGTGTCACTTCTACCCTAAGAGGAAAGAGGTGATGTATGACACAAGCAACATTTGACATGGACGCGGCGCTGAAAGCCCTGCGAGAAGGGAAAGATCTCACCGGCAAGGAGGGCATTCTGACGCCGCTCATCAAGCAGTTGACCGAGGCTGCCATGCAGGCGGAGCTCGACGCGCATCTCGACAATCAAGAGACGCCCAACCGCAAAAACGGGGGCTCTCCCAAGACCATGAAAAGCCCTGCAGGCCGCTTTGAGCTAACC